>CANEUK010000006.1 GCA_947441695.1 Rickettsiales bacterium | reverse complement strand
TAGTTTCAACTTTAAAATCTTTAGAAAATTCTTCGGCCTTTTGTCCGATAAAATCTAAACCCTCTTGGCTCTTTAAATTCAAGGCTTTGTCCACCTTTTTTATTTTGCTAATTACAATGCTAATTTTGGCTAAATTTTCTTTAGGCAATTTTTCAAAATTAGTTTTTTCGAGGGAAACTTTTTGATTTAGGTCAAAAACAATTCGCAAAGAGTTCTCATTTTTTTTGTGGCGAAATCCTAAAACAAAGTCAGGAAAGCTATTTTTTTGGTCTATTTTTTCAAAATCAGCCCCAACAATATCAATCACCAAGCGGTTAGGCTCTTTCAAAATAAAGGCTCTATATTCGGTTTTTTTTGTTAAAAAAATTTCTAACTGATTTTGGACGTTAAAATTAATTTTTTTTACCAAAATTTTTTCGTCATTTGCCCAAGTTTTTGACGTCAAAAAACAGGCGACCAAGGCAATAAAAAAGATGTTTTTAAAGCTTTTGCAAAACGACATTTATGAAAGATTATTTTGACTATCAAAAATAGAAGAAAATTTATTAACTTTTTATTTTTAGGTTTCTTTTGGCGCAACTTTTAATTCTTACCAAAAATTACAATTTACTTAAGGCGGAAGCCTTTCTAGCTTGGTTTTGCTTTGTATCAATTCAATGGTTGTTAAATTCAAACTAATTTTGAATTTGATTTAAATATAAATAAAAAAACAAATTTATGTGCGGAATTGTTGGCGTGGTTGGCGCAAAAAACTCGGTTGAAATAATTTTAGAAGGCTTAAAAAAACTTGAATATCGCGGCTACGACTCGGCGGGAATTGCAATTATTAATCAAGGCGAATTTGAAACCATCAAAAAAGAAGGAAAAATTGCTCAACTTGAAAACGCTTTATTACAAAAAAAATTTGTAGCGCAAATTGGAATTGGTCACACGCGTTGGGCAACTCATGGCGCGCCAAATCAAGAAAATTCTCATCCTCACGCCTCTTCAAAAATTTGCGTAGTTCATAACGGAATTATCGAAAATCACCGCGAACTTAAAGAAAAATTGCAAAAAAATGGCGCAAAGTTTTTAAGCCAAACCGATTCTGAAGTTTTGCCGCACTTGATTGAATATTATTTTGAAAAAACTGGCGATGTTAAAAAATCTTTGATCGAAGCCGCAAAAGAAATCAAAGGAACTTTTGCTTTGGCAGTTATTTTTAAAGATAATCCAAACCTAATTGCCGTTGCCAAACGTGGTTCTCCGCTGATTTTAGGAATTGGAAAAAATCAAAATTATGTTGCTTCTGATTTTTATGCTTTGGGCAATCACACCAACAAAATTATTGTTTTAGAAGACGAAGAATTTGCGCTTATTTCGTCAAATAATATCGAAGTTTTTGATGTCCAAAATTTCACGTTAAATAAAGAGCCAAAGCTGATGGAAATGCAAAATTCACTCATTTCTAAAGACGGATTCGATCATTTTATGTTAAAAGAAATTTACGAACAGCCGCGCGTTTTAGAAGAAACAATTCAAGCTTATGTAAATTTAAACTCTGCCCAAATTCATTTACCAAACTTTGCTTTCGACCTCAAAACAATTAAAAAAATTACCATTGTTGCTTGCGGAACTTCTTATTATTCGGGCATGTGCGCCAAATATTTGTTTGAAGAAATTTCTGGCGTGGAAGTTGAAGTTGATATCGCTTCAGAATTTCGTTATCGCGCCCATCCATTTCGCGATGATAATTTGATGATTTTTATATCGCAGTCGGGCGAAACCGCCGATACTTTGGCGGCACTAAAATTTGCCAAAGAAAATAATCAAAAAATTCTTTCAATCGTCAATGTGGCGCACAGCACAATGGCGCACCTTTCGCATTCAATAATTCGCACAATTGCTGGCGTAGAAATTGGCGTGGCGTCAACCAAAGCTTATACGGCGCAAATTAGCGTTTTGGCACTTTTGGCAATTAATTTAGGATTTTTAAAAGAAAAAATCTCGCATCAGCAAAAAGCTAAATTACTTCAAGAGCTTGCAGAATCTGGTTCTAAGATGGTTCATTTGTTTGACGAAAAACAACTTGAAAATATTAAAAAAATTGCGCGCTCTTTAACCAAAGCTAAAAATTTACTTTATATTGGTCGCGGCATCTCACAAATCACCGCTTTTGAAGCGGCGTTAAAATTTCGCGAGCTTTCTTATATCAACGCCCAAGGAATTGCCGCTGGCGAATTAAAACACGGAACAATTGCCTTAGTTGATAAAAAACTGCCCGTAATCGTGATTGCGCCGCACAATTCGGCCAATGATTTGTTTGAAAAAACTTTGTCAAATGCTCAAGAAGTAAACGCCCGTGGTGGAAAAATAATTTTTATTAGCGACAAAAAAGGGATAAAAAAATTTGGAAAAATGGCAAAAAGCAAAATTGAAATTCCGCAAATTTCTGGATCAATTCAAGAAGCTATTTTGCCAGTGGTTTCAATGCAGTTGCTGGCTTATTATGTGGCGCTTTTTAAAGGAAACGACGTTGATCAGCCAAGAAATTTAGCAAAATCGGTGACGGTTGAATAATCAAATAGAGTTTGAGTTTGTTTATTTTTTGAACTTTCGACTAAAAATTATATCCCAAAATCATTTTATAGATGTTTTGCGCCACAAGTTGGTTGCCATTTACGTTGCGATAAATCGGAAATTCAACATCGGCGTAAATTTTGAATTTGTTAAAATTTAGCTCAAGCGCTGGTGCAAAAAAAGCTTGGCTATAGCCGCTATTTTGTTGGTCTGAAGCCCAACCTTTATCTTTTAATCTTTTGGCTGCGGTAATTTGTAAAATTGGTGCAACTTTTTTGATACCATAAAATTTTCCCGCGTCATAAAAA
Source organism: Rickettsiales bacterium (assembly GCA_947441695.1). Classification (GTDB taxonomy): domain Bacteria; phylum Pseudomonadota; class Alphaproteobacteria; order Rickettsiales; family UBA1997; genus UBA2645. The sequence goes on along the minus strand of CANEUK010000006.1, from coordinate 14,631 downwards.
ATTCCGCTCGCTGCCGAAATTTCATCGCCCACGCGATAGCCGCGATGCACTAAAAAAGCGTGTTGCCAATTGGTTTGAGCAAACCAATTTAATTTTGAATTGTTGCTAAATTTTCCTAATTTATAGCCGCCAATTAAAAAATCGGTGCTTCCAGTTCCAATTTGCATGTTGCGTTCAAGGTTGCGGGCGTTGTCTTGCGCGGTTGGAAGTTTAAGTCCAAAAGTTATTCCGCTCGACATATCGTCTGAAAATCCTGAATAAATAGCGTTGACTCGAATGTCGCCAACTGAATTGGTGCGAATTTTTTCAGATGTTGTTTTAGTAATTTCGTGATGATGACCGTGATCGTCTTCTTCTTCGATTGTTTCTTCGTGAATTTGGCTATTTAAACGAGTGACGTAAGGAATGCGCGCCGCCAAACCCCAGCTGCGGTTGAACATATATTGCACGCCGGCAGTTACGGTTTGCGTGGCAATTCTGGTGTCGTGATTATGTTCGTCAGATTTTTTTTCTTTGCTCCAATTGCGGTTTTGAGTTAGGTTGTCATATTGCAAAAATGCGATTCCGCCTTGGCAATTTGGAATTAGCGCAGATGTTCCAACCGAAAAAACGCCGCAGCCACAAGCGCAGGCAAGGGCGGTTTTGCAACTTAAAGCCAGCAAAAAAATTACAGCCAAAAAAGATTTGATAAAATTTTTCATGATTTTTTAGAGTTTTTTTTAGATTTTTTTGATAAATTTGAAGAGCTGTGGAATTTTTTTTTTGAAAAAAAGAAATCAAGAAGAATTTTTTTAAAAACCATCAAAAAAAAAGCAAAATATTTTTTTCAACCAAGAGTTTTTTTTGGCTGGGTTTTAACAATTTTTTTTTGCTAAAACTTGAAAAAAAATTGATTAAAGAAATATCGATTTAGAATATTGAACAAAGCAAAATTTAATCAAATTTTAAATAGCTTGTTATATCTTGAAAAGTCTTACGTTTATTTGGTTTGCAACCCAAAACTTTAAAGCAAAAATTAGCAAAATTTCAGCGTAAAAACTGGCAAAAAACTTAAAAAAAATCATGAAAAGCGAAATAGCAACTCAAGTTCGTAAAGAATTATTCAATATTGAAGCCGAACAAGTGGTTCTTGGAACCATTATTTTAAATAATGAATATTTAAACCGCGTTTCAGAATTTTTGCGCGAAGAGCATTTTTACGAACCAAGCCATCAAAAAATTTACTCCCAAATTTTGCACAATGTCGAAAAGGTCAATATTATTGCCAATCAAATTACGCTGAAGCAATTTTTTGAAAATGACGAATCAATTAAGGCAATTGGCGGCGCGTTTTATTTATCAAAGCTTCTTGGAAACGCGTCGGCAATTGTTGATATTTCGCATTATGCGCGACTAATTCACGATTTGGCTTTGAAGCGTGAATTGTCGATGGTTGGCGAAGATATTGTTAATCGCGTCTATAAAAACGACGAAAAAACTTCGGCGACCCAGCAAATTGAATTAGCAGAAGCCACGCTTTTTAAGCTTTCGGAACATGGAAACGGACGCGCCGATTTTCGGAGCATTTCGGTTTCTTTGAAAGAAACGCTCGATAAAACTTTGCTTGCCCGACAACGCGACAGCCATATTAGCGGCGTTTCAACTGGCCTTGTCGATTTAGATAAAATTTTAAGCGGAATGCAACAATCTGACTTAATTATTTTAGCGGGAAGACCATCGATGGGCAAAACCGCGCTGGGAATTAACATTGCGGTCAATGCTTGCAAGTTTTTAAACAAAGACGCAATTGACGCAAAAGACAAAAAATCAGTAGGATTTTTTTCGCTTGAAATGTCGTCTGATCAATTGGCGGCAAGAATTTTATCGATGGAATGTAGCATCAACGCCACAAAATTTAGAACCGGACAACTTAACGAAAATGAATGGGAAGTTGTAGCGACGCGCTCGGCTGAAATTTCAAAAATGCCACTTTTTATTGACGACACGCCAGCGCTTTCAATTGCCGCCATCAGAACGCGCGCGCGCAGAATGGTGCGTAAAAATAATTTAGCACTTTTGGTGGTTGATTATTTGCAATTAATTCGTGGAACTTCAACGCGCTCTAACGAAAATCGCGTGCAAGAAGTTTCTGAAATTACTCAAGGTTTAAAGGCAATTGCCAAAGAATTTAACATTCCGGTTATGGCTTTGTCGCAATTATCGCGCGCGGTTGAACAGCGCGAGGATAAGCGGCCGCAACTTTCAGATTTGCGTGAATCGGGTTCAATTGAACAAGATGCCGATGTGGTGGCGTTTATTTTTCGAGAAAGTTACTACAAAGAAAGAATGCGCCCAAACGAAAATGAAGTTGAAAAATTTCAAAAATGGCAAAGCGAAATGCAAGACATTGCCCATAAGTCAGAAGTAATTATAGCCAAACAGCGCAACGGTCCAGTTGGTAGCGTCAATTTATTTTTCGATGCCGAATTTACGCGTTTTGGCAATTTAGATATTTATCACAATTAAACCCAATTTTAGGCAAATTATCAGGCAAATTATCAGGCAAATTTTGACGATTTTTTTGTTGAACCACAAATGTTTTGACGTTTTTGGTTGTCAAAAAAATCATTCATAACTTCTAGGGCAGTTATTTTTTGGTCGTAAGAAAGTTGCGAAAAGTCAATTATTTGAGAAATAACCGAGGATGGTTTTTCTTGGTTGATTGGATGAATAATATTTAGAGAAGGTTTTGAAGAATTTTTAAAATTTTCTTGATGATGAACGTAAAAACTAATTACAGAAATTGCCGCCGAATCAGATGAAAGTTGGTTTTGTTCGTTATTTTCATTTGCCACAACTATTTTTTGTTGTTCGACATCTTCAAATTTTTCTACCAATAAATTTTTCAATTCTTTGAGTTTATCAACTTTGATTTTAGCAACCTGATTTAAAAGATTTTTGGCGTTAAAACTCGCAAAAATAGAGTTTTTTAAATCTTCTTGGTTTTGCCCAATTACAATCGCCAAAAGAAGTGCGTTTTTGAAATTTATTTGGTCTTGAACCTCTTTGCGAATTAGTTCTGTTTTAAGAAGTTCGCACCAATCAAAACCATTATTTTTTTGCTGTTTGGCGTGGGTTGAAATTATCAAATTAACAATATTTTTGCGCCTCAAATCAACAGCCCATTCTAAAGCAGTTTTACCTTTAAGGTCTTTGGCGTTAATGTGAGTTCTGTTATCGCTTAACAACGCCAAAACAGCTTCTTCGTTGCCTTTAAAAGAAGCCATAATAAGAGCGGTCATTTGATCGCTAGATTTTGACGCAAAATTAACGTCAATTTCGTTTTTTTCTAAACTTAAAAGTTGGTTAATTTTTTTAGTGTTAAATTCGTTAACTGATTTCAATAATTCTAAATTATTTGATTTTTTCATAAATCTCCTTTGTTCGTTAAGGTTATTAAATGAATAATTCGCCGACTTTTTGGATGTTTGAAAGTTTCTAAAACACAACTTTAGGTAGAATTTTAATCTAAAAATTGCAAACAAAAAACTTATTTTTCGCTAAAAAAATGAAAATTCTTGGAATTGAAACCTCGTGCGACGAAACCGCTGTTGCGATTGTTGATGATAAAAAAAATATTTTGGCTCACGTGCTTAATTCGCAAATTGAGTTGCATAAAAAATTTGGTGGCGTGGTTCCAGAGCTTGCGGCGCGCGGTCATATTGAAATTTTGGATGAATTAATTTTGCAGGCACTTGCGCAAGCCAATTTAAAGTTTGAAGAAATTGATGGTTTTGCCGCAACTTCTGGCCCGGGTTTAATTGGTGGCGTGATTATTGGATTAGTGGCGGCAAAAACTTTGGCGTCAGTTTTTAAAAAACCATTTATTGCGGTGAATCATCTTGAGGCGCACGCTTTAACCGCAAGGCTTTGTGGCGATTTAGAATTTCCTTATTTGCTTTTATTGATTTCTGGAGGTCATTGCCAAATTTTATTGGCAAAAAATGTTGGAGATTATCAAAAGCTCGGCGAAACCATGGACGACGCTTTGGGCGAGGCTTTTGACAAAGTGGCTCAAATGCTCGGACTTTCTTATCCCGGTGGGCCAGCGGTTGAAATTTTGGCTAAAAAAGGAAATGAAAATCGTTTTAAATTTTCGCGCCCTTTAATTGATGGAATTTTGAACAAAGAACATTTATGCGACTTTTCTTTTTCGGGTCTTAAAACTGCGGTTCGCCGCCAAATTGAAAAATTAATTGGCGAAGATTTTTCTCATCTAACTTCGCCGCAAAAAATTTCTGACCAAGACAAAGCCGACATTTGTGCATCTTTTCAGCGCGTGGTTTGTCAGATTATTTTAAATCGGCTAGAAAATGTATTTTTATTAAATTCTTCTTTGAAAAATCAGATTAAATCTCAAGAAAACTCAATTTCTAGCGACATAATCGAAACAACAAATGGAATAAAAAAATTGGTAATTGCTGGCGGAGTTGCGGCTAATCGTTATATTTTTTTGGCCTTAAAAACTTGGTCGCAAAATCGCAATTTAGAAGTGGTTGCGCCGCCAATTAATTTATGCACCGACAACGCCGCGATGGTTGCGTGGTGCGGTTTAGAAAGATTAGGGTTGGGAAAAGTTAATAATTTAAACTTTAAACCCAAAGCGCGTTGGGAATTAAGCGACTTGAAAGAAGATTTTTAAAAACTATTTAGCATTTTTAATCAAAATTCTTAGAGCCTGTATTCAAATTTATTAAAAAAGAGACTGACCTATGCCAAAACTAACATCATTCACGCCACTTACCCCTAGGAAACTTACAGAAATAGTCGCGCAAATTTCACCAGATCTTTATTTTGTTGCCCAAAAGGCGCAGCAGGTAATTTTAGAAAGTCAGTTACACCAAGCCTTGGTTGATAATTTTAGAAGCTCTGAAAACAAAGCTGAATTCATCAACTCGCACCACCAAGAAATTTCAAATTTTTTAAAAGATTGCGGCTTGATGGGGCATCATTCTCAAAAAGATGGCGAAGAATTTATTATCGGCGCTGAAGGCGTGGCGATGATTGCGTCTTATATGGCAAGCAAAGAAAAAAACTCTGCGGCGCATTTGGTGCAGGTGGTAAAAAATATTAATCTTGAAACGCAAAACGGCTCTTCGCAAAAACATGCCAACATTTTTTTAGAACAAGGTGGCGTTCATGACGGCTTCAGAGAAGCTTTGGTTGCTGATTTGAGCGGCGCAAGAGAAGCAGATTTTAGCAAAAGCTACGTTGTCGAAACTTTTGGAACCACTGGCGGCAGCCATTTTGTTGCGGTGACAATTCACAAAAAAGCGGGTGACCGCGAGCCTGTGGTTCATTTGTTTGATGGTTCTCCACCCTTGGTTCGCAACGGTTTAGAAGCGGCACAAAATAATATTGCTAATGGTTGGTGCTCGCAATTTATTGTTAATGCTACGGTGAAAAAATCTTTTGAAGATTGTGATTTGGTTTTGCGTAACGAAAAGTTTTTTAACAATTCTGAGCCGTTGCAATCTTCAACCTCGTCGCTTTGTGCAACTTTTGCTTGCGAGAAGGCCTACGAGTTTACAAGGATTAGAAAGGAAGAACATCTTAGATTGCTGCAAGAAAAATATATTTATCAAAGCCCTTACGGCGGTAAAACCGAAATGCCAATTACGCTAGACGAGAATGGCTATATTACCAATCCGCAGTTTGGCTTGCCGGCCGCAATTGTTGCGATGTCTCAATTTGTAGAAACGGCACTTTTGCCGCGAGTTGACGAATTAAAGGCTGGAGATCATGTGCGAAAAGACGGCTCAAGCGAAAATCATTTTGACAGAATTGCGAGAAATCAAATTTTAGACGAAAATGGCCGCAACCAAATTATCGAGAAAAAAGCTCTGCGGCAAAAAACGGGGCATTTGTTTGAAATTGTGACGAGTGACGAGTTTTTGGCTAAAGGCTTAGAAGCTAATGCGCCAAGACCGCTACCTGAGGTGCGAGGAAATCCATTTTTCCCCGCAAATTCTGAGGCAGAAAAACCAGCGCCAGAAACTGTAGATTTGCTGGAGGCTTTTAAAAAATTGCTGCCGCCAAGATCAAGTGGCGCAAATCGCTCTAGTTTTGATGCGAAAGGAAATTGCGAAATCTTGGTTTATTTGGGAGACACAACCGCAAATAAATTAGTAAATTTTATGACTGACAATGAGGTGTTGGTGCAGTCGCGCAGAATAGATTTTTCAAATAATATTGTTGGCGCCAATCCAGAATTTAGCAAAATTCGTGAAATTGTTATAAGTGTTCCAAGAGAAAGGTTTGAAGATTTGTCGAAAAAAATGGTTGAGCATGGTTCGCTTTACAAGCCGCAGAATCATCCATTTGCGCCACCGCAAAAGATTAAGCCGTTAGAAGTTGAGTTGTTGGCTAGAGAAAGAAGTTTGGGTAAATCTAATACTTAATTATGTCCGAGAATTATTTGATTTTTGGAAATGAAAAAGTGACTTCAGGTCAGTAAAATCAATGTTTTAGTTAAAATTCTATAAGTCTTTTTGTCAGTATTTTAAAAACTGCTCAACGGGCTTTTCAATTGTTTCGAAGCGGGCGTTTCCAACTTTTAAAATTGCTAAATTTCTTTGAACTAATCCGTTTGGTAAAAATCTAAATAATCCATCAACACCATTGAAGCCGTTTTTTGGCGGGTTTTCGTAATTGATAAAATCGTTGATATTTGGAATTTGTTTTTGCTTGAGGTCAATTAGCTTAGAAATAAAAGCAACTAAATCGTAAGGAATCGAAGATATTCTGGGCGGAAATTTGTTGTAAGATTGATAATAAATTTTTTCAAAATTACGAAATTTTTCGCTTTCTGGCGCCGCAAACCAAGAACCGTAAAGACTATTGTCGTTTAAGGTTGAGATTTCGTCCCATTGGCTGGTGCCAATAATCTGAAAGTCGCGCTCATCGACATTTTGCTTTTTGATTGAAGAAACAATTTTTGAAAGAGTTTTGCCCGATTCTGGAATTAAAATTACTTGCGGATAGGTTTGATTTGCGTCGTTAATCGCAATATCTTTTTGGGCTTTTTGGTCTTTTTGAGCTTTAAGACGAGCTGGAATTGCAAAAGAATTTATCGTGTTTTTTACGGCGCGATCAATATCTGAATCGCTCGATTTGTAAAATTCAGAAGTAATAAAATTGCCGTCGCGATTTTTGACAATTCTTTTAAAAAGCGCGGTTAGCGTGTTGCCGTATTGGTTGTTTGGCGCAATACTGGCAAAACTAAATTTTCCTCTTTGCAAAGAATAACTAACTATTTTGTCAATTTGAGCTTCGGGCAACATTCCGGCAATAAAAACTCCGCCTTCAGAATCTGTTTTACTAATTAGTTCTTGATTGTTTGAAAGTGAAATTACGGTGATTTTGTTTTGTTTGGCTTCTTTTTCAATTGCGTCAACTAGGTTGCTAAAAACTGGCCCAATTACAATTTTTATTTTGCGATTAATTATTTGTTCGAAAGCTTTTTTTGCATCGTTTGGCGTGTCTTTTGAATCAATTACAACCAACTCGATATTATGATTTAGGTCGTTTTCAAAAAGCGACAAGACGCTCGCATTGTAAAGACTTAAAGCTAAATCTTTGTTTTTGCCCGAAATTGGCAAAAAAAGCGCAACAGAAATTTTTTTTTCATTAAATTTTTGTGTTCCCAAATTAACCGAATCAAATTTTGGTTGAGTTATGATTGGTCTTTGAATTATCGGTTCTTCTGGTTTGACAATTGTTTTGACTTGCTTGGTTAAAGATTGGCAGCCAAAAATAAAAAAGACTAAAAATAAGGAAATTTTCTTCATAAAACGTCGCGGATTTTTTTTAATTTAAACTAAGTTGAAATTATGCAAGATTTTTTACCAAAAACTCAAGGTTCAAAGCCAGAAAATGCACTTTATGTTGTAGCAACTCCGATTGGAAATTTAAGCGATATTACTTTGCGTGTTTTGCAAATTTTAACTGATGTTGATGTTGTAATTTGTGAAGACACGCGAGTTTCAAGTAAATTATTATCTGCCTACAAAATCAAAGAAAAAAAACTATTAACCTATAACGATTATACCGACGATAAGGCGCGCAAAAAAATTCTTGAACTTTTGCTTGGCGGAAAATCGCTGGCTTTGTTGTCAGACGCCGGAACTCCCTTAATTTCTGATCCGGGACATAAATTAATAAATTTTTTACGTCAATTTAATCAAAAAATCATTCCGCTTCCGGGAGCTTCTTCTTTAACCGCCGCGCTTTGTGTTTCGGGTTTGGCGTGCGATAATTTTTTGTTCATTGGTTTTTTGCCAACTTCTAAAATTCAGAAAGAAAAATTATTAAAATCTTTGCCCAAAGATTTTACTTTTGTGGTTTTTGAAAGTGCTAATCGAATTTTAAAAAGTTTAGAAAATATTTTAAAAATCTTAGGAAATCGCAGGTGTTGCGTGGCTCGCGAAATTACCAAAATTCACGAAGAAATTATTTCTGACGAACTAGAAAACATAATAAAATTTTTCACAGAAAACCCCGCAAAACTACGCGGCGAGTTTGTGATTATGGTTGAAAAAGCCAATAAAAGTGAAAAATCTTTTGAAGAAGATGATTTAAAAAAAGCAATTTCTAAATCTATTTCTCTAGGTTTTAGCCTGAAAGATTTGTCGCAAAATTTATCCGAAATTTACGGCACTAACAAAAAAGAAATTTACAAAATCGCGCTCGAACTAAGTAAATAAAGCCTTAGATCCTGTATTCAAATTAATTTCACCTTATATTTAGTCGTATTTTAGCTTATTTTTTGGTAAAATTTTTCAAAATATATCCAGATATTCCTCATAATTTTATCAAAAAATCGCTCAAAATACGTCAAAATCTTAGGCAAAATAAATTTAAATACAGGCTCTAAACACTTTTAACTCCAAAAATTTCCAACTTTCACATCAACTTTTAGCGGAACGCTCAAAACCACGGCGCGTTCCATTTGGGTTTTTAAAATTTTGCTGGCAATTTCAACTTCTTCTTCGGGTGTTTCTACAACTAATTCGTCGTGAATTTGTAGCACAATTTTTGAGCGTAATTTTTCTTCAGTAAATTTTTTATTCAAATTAATCATGGCTTTTTTAACAATATCAGCGGCACTTCCTTGAATTGGAGCGTTGATTGCCAAGCGTTCAGCCTCGTTTCGTAAAATTGGGTTTTTGTTGTTGATGTGCGAAATAAAACATTTTCGTCCCGATAAAGTTTGCACAAAACCTTGCCCGCGAGCGATTTCGATGCAATTTTTCATATAAACATCAATTCCTGGATAAGCTTCTAAATAAGATTTGATGTAATCTCCGGCTTCGTTGCGCCCAATTCCAAGCTGTTTGGCAAGTCCAAACGCACTAATTCCATAAATTATGCCAAAATTAATCGCTTTGGCTTTTGAACGCATTGATTCGTCAACATTTTCTTGGGCAATTCTAAAAACTTGCGCCGCAGTAATTTTGTGAATGTCTTTATCTTCCTTAAAAGCGGCAATCAAATTTTCAATTTTGGCAACGTGCGCAATAACCCGAAGTTCAATTTGCGAATAGTCGGCCGAAATCAAAAAATGATCTTTTGCGGCAATAAAACTTTGGCGAATTTTTTGTCCCTCGGGGCTTTTAATTGGAATATTTTGTAAGTTGGGATTGCTAGAGCTTAAACGCCCCGTGATGGTTGAAGTGGTAGAAAAATGAGTGTGAATTCTGCCAGTTTTTGGATTAATTTCTTTAGGAAGCGAATCGGTATAAGTATTTTTTAATTTAGAAAATTTACGAAAATCTAAAATTTTTCTGGCAATTTCGTGACCATTTTCTTCAAGCATTTCAAGCACGCCAACGCCAGTTGAAAGCGCGCCAGTTTTTTTAGATTTTTTGTTTGAATCAAAACCTAATTTTTCAAATAAAATTTCGCCAAGTTGTTTTGGCGACGCGATATTAAATTCTTTGCCAGCTAATGCGTAAATTTCGTCGCTTAATTGGTTAATTTTTTCACCAAATTCGTTGGATAATTCGCGCAGTTTTTTGATGTCAATTTTAACGCCAATTTCTTCCATTTTCGCTAGAACAACAAGGCTAGGTTTTTCATAAATTTCGTAAGCTTCAACTAATTTTTCTTTAAAAATTTGTGGCGAAAAAATTTGATAAAGTTGCGCAATGGCAAAGTTTTTAAAGCTAAGAAATTCAATTTTTTTTTGAGCGTCTAAAAAAATTTCAGTAGAAATTTTGTTTTGGTGATTTCGTGAAATTTCGTCAAAAATTTTATTAAAACCAAGCTCTTCTAAATTGCTGTTTAGATTTAAATTTATTAGCCAAGAAAGTTCATTTTTGGTTGATGAAGTCAACAGGTGATTGATTAGAGAAACATCTTCAAAAGAATTGGTTTTTGCCAGTTTTAAAAAACTTTTTGCGTCAAAAAAAACTTTTTTAATTGAGCTGTCTAACAAAATTTTATCTAAAATTTCAATGCCAAAAACTTGGTTTAAAGAATCTTCTTTTTGCTTTTGAGGAAAATCAAAAAGATCGCTTGGTTCAATTTTTGCTTCAATCGCAGATTTTTGCGCTGTTTGAAAATAAAAAATTTCTTGAGGAATTTCGCCAAATTTGTTGGTAGAAATAGTGAAAAAATTTTGATAAAAATCAATTATAACAATTCCGTTTAAAACCGCTTGAGAATTGAGTTTATCAACTATTTCAAGTGAAGAAATTTCTGTTTTTTTGATGTTGTCAAAGTTGTTTTTTTCAACATTTTTTTCCAACGATTTTGGCGTGGTTGAAAAAGATTCAAAATCTTCTGGATTTTTTGAGTTATCAAAAAGCTTAAATTCGTTTCTTACTTTGGTTATTAAAGACCTAAAGCCTTGTTGCTCAAGGAACGAAATCAGTTTATGTGGATTTAGCGATTTAATTTTTAAGTCATCTGGCTCAATTTTGGTTTCAACATCTTCTTTCAAACTGATTAAAATTTTTGCTAGTTTGGCGTTTTCTTCGCCATCTTTTAAAAGTTGGCGACGCTTTTCTTGCTTGATTTGATCAAGGTTCAAAAAAATATTTTCTAAACTGCCAAACTGCAAAATTAGTTCGGCGGCGGTTTTTGGGCCAATTCCTTTTACGCCCATAACATTGTCAGAAGCGTCTCCCATCAAAGACAAAACATCTAAAACTTGATTTGGTTCAACCAAAAATTTTTCTTTCACTTGAGTTGCGCTAATCATTTTGTTTTTCATGGCGTCAAACATCAAAACCCTTTCGTCAACTAGTTGCATCAAGTCTTTGTCCGAAGATACAATTAAAACTTCAAAACCAAGTGCCGAATATTTTTTGGCAAAAGTTGCGATAATATCGTCGGCTTCAAAGCCAATTTTTTCTAAAATTGCCAAATTAAGAGCTTCAACGCTTTGGCGCACAATTGAAAATTGAGGTTTTAAATCTTCTGGACAAGGCGGGCGATTGGCTTTGTAAGCTGGAAAAATATCATTGCGAAAAGTTTTAGAACCTGAATCAAAAACAACCGCCAAATGACTAACATCAAGGCTTGCAAGTAATTTGATTAACATATTGGTAAAGCCATAAACCGCACCAACCGGAGTTCCGTCTGATCTAGTTAGTGGCGGCAACGAATGATAAGCCCGAAAAACAAATCCGTAGCCGTCAATTAAAGCGAGTTTTTTAGACATTTTTATTTGAAAAAAATTTTAGAAGAAAACTAAGTTAATCGCTTTGTTTTTAAAAAATATTTTTGATTCTGTTTTTTTTAAAATTTGGTTCAAAATTCAGTTTATCTTCAATTAAAGATTTTGATTTTAATAAGAACCAAAAATCTGTTGTAAATGCCTGAATTTATTTGGCGCGTAAGCAATTCAAAACCAACCAAAATCAACTAAAAGTCAAATTTGATTAAAGTTATATTCTAAAATTTATGTATCGTTTATATCATCATCCAATTTGTCCATTTTCACGCAAAGTTAGAATTTATTTGGCTGCCAAAGAAATTGGCTTTGAATTAATTCAAGAAAATTTTTGGGATAGGCGAAAAGAGTTTATCGCCATGAATCCTGCCGCAACAGTTCCAATTCTTTTTGACAATGGCAATTCTGCCTTAATTTCGTATAGTTCGGTGATTATTGAATATATCGAAGAAAAGCATCAAGAAACCAGAAGTTTTCTTGGCGACGCTTTGGTAAAAAGAGCCGAAATAAGACGCTTGCAAAATTGGTTTGATGAAAAATTTTATCACGAAGTGGTTAAACACGTTTTAAATGAAAGATTTTTCAATCGATATTTGCCGGGAGTTAACGCGCCAAATTCAGAAATTTTGCGAATTGCGAGGCGTAATTTGAATATTCATTTGAGTTATATTGAATATGTTTTGGAAACTAGAAAATATTTAGGCGGTGATCAAGTTTCTGTTGCTGATTTTGCCGCCGCAGCACAAATTTCAACTTTAGACTATTTTGGCGACATCAATTGGAATCACTATTTGCCAGCAAAAGATTGGTATAGTTTAATTAAATCGCACAAAATTTTTGGCGAGATTTTAAAAGATAAAATCCCTAATATCGCGCCACCAGAATGGTATTCTAAGCTAGATTTTTAAAAAATTTTACAATGATTGAGATTAACTTAGAAGAAGCGCGCGTTTTTCTAAAAAAAAATAAAATTGAAAATTATCAAATAAAAAAAGTTGCCGGAGATGCATCTTTTCGCTCTTATTATCGGATTTTTTTGGGCGAAAAAACTTATATTTTAATGTTTGCGCCTCCCAAATTTGAAGACGTAAAACCATTCATAAAAATTGCCGAATTTTTGTTTTCAAATAATTTTTCGGCACCTCAAATTTTTGCATGCGACTATCAATTTGGCTTTTTATTGCTTGAAGATTTTGGCGATGACACTTATTCAAAAATTTTATTGAAAAACCAAAATTTAGAATTGGAAATCTATCAAAAAGCTTCTGATTGCTTGCTTGAGATGCAAAAAATTTCTGTTCCACAAAATATTTCTCATTATAATAATTCTAAACTTTTTTGCGAAGTGATGCTTTTTGTTGATTGGTATTTGCCGTTGCAAAAAAAAGAAATGAGTTTGCAAGAAAAGTCAGAATTTAAGCTTTTGTGGTTTAAGCTTTTTGACTTGCTGGATAAAGAACAAAAAGTGTTGGTTTTGCGAGATTTTCACGCGGATAATTTGATGATTTTGCAAAATAAAAACGTTGGCTTATTAGACTTTCAAGATGCGCTAATTGGCTTGCCAGCTTATGATTTGGTTTCTCTTCTTGAAGATGTTCGAAGAAATGTGAGCGAAGAAACTTGTCAAAAAATTCTCAAAAATTTTTTGCAAAAATTTGGTGGAAATAAAGAGCAATTTTTGATTGACTACCAAATATTGTCATTGCAACGAAATATAAAAATTATTGGAATTTTTTCTAGACTTCATTTGCGAGATAAAAAAAACGCTTATTTAAACTTTATGCCACGCGCTCTTGATTTAGTAAGGTTTAGGCTTGACGATAAAAGCTTAATTTTTAAAGAAATTTCTCAATTATTAAAAAAATTTATTTAACCAATTCATGAGTTACAAAGAAGAGAATTTTAAAAATAAGTTGCCGCCTGAATTTGCATCATTTTTTGCCAAAAATTCTTATGAAGAAGAGATGATTGAAAACTTGCAGATGATAAGCGAGGTTTTCAAGAAAATTGAAGATGAAACCGCTGAAATTGCGGAGATGATTTTTGATTACTTAATAAATGTAGCTGACGAAAAAATAATGAACGGAACAATTCCGTTTCATAAAAATCCGCGCATCAATTTTTATATTAAAATTTTAAACCGCTTATTTTTGTTTTCTCGCAACTCTTCTGCCAATAAGAGTGGCGCCATAAGAATTATTAACCGCAAAACTGTTCAAGATTTAGATAAAAAAACTTTTACAATTTGTATGTGTCACGATGGCGGAGTTTCGTTAGATGTTTTGTGCGATATTGTTAATACTGAAAATCAAGCCAGAACTCCAAATAATTCTCCAGTAAGAGTTACTGCCAAACAATTTTTTACAAATTCTCAAGATGTCAATTTAGGACGCTAATTTGATATAGTTTTTGCGTCAAAAAAAAGTATAAAAAACGCAAGTTATGCTAAAAATAATTAGCCAATATTTTTTAGTTTTACTCCAAATCAAATCCGCGCAAAAAATCTTCTAATGTCATTGGTTTTCTACCTTCGCGCTGTAAGATTTGAGGCTGAATTATTCCATTTTTACATTGAATTAAAAGCCTTTTGTCTAAAATTTTTCCCGCTTCGTTTTCAGAAGAATTTTCATCCAAAACTTTTGCTGCAAAAATTTTTATTTTTTCGTTTTTATGAACAAAAAAGGCTTCCATCGAGCCGTTTAAGCCACGAATTTTTCTTTCGATTTCTACGGCTGAATTTTGCCAATTAATTTGGCATTCGGTTTTTTCAATTTTTTTAGCATAAGTTGAAAGAGCATGGTTTTGCTTGGTTAAAACCACTTTATTATCGCGCAAATTTTTAAGACTTTTTATCAAAATTTCAGTGCCAATTTGCGATAATTTTTCAGCCAAGCTTTTGTAGGTTTCGCTGC
>CANEUK010000005.1 GCA_947441695.1 Rickettsiales bacterium | reverse complement strand
ATTGATAAAAATCGAACAGCGTTCGCCATTTTGGCGTTTAAACTATTTTGCTTCATTTTTTTGAAATTCTAAAGATAAGTTTGGTTGCTTTTTTCAACAAAGTGAATCCAAATTAAAAAGCCTTTAAGCAAAAGCAATTTCAATATAAAAAAAATTCACAAGCTTTTACAAAAGCTCAACAAAGTTAATCTTCTTTAAAAGGTTCATGCAAAAAAAAATTATTCAGCAAATTCGCACCGCCAAAAAAGGATATTTTCCGCTTTTTAGATTATTGCCAAATTTAGTTACCTTAACAAGTTTATGTATCGCGCTTACCGCAATTCGCTACGCTAATAACGGAGATTTTTTTAAAGCTTCGGCTTTTCTTTTAATCGCTGGTTTTATGGACGGAGTTGATGGAAGATTGGCGCGATTTTTTAACTCGAGCAGCGATTTTGGCGCGCAGCTTGATTCGCTAGTTGATTTTGTAAATTTTGGCGTGGTTCCGGGTTTTATAATTTATTCTTGGGTTGGATTATCTTCCGAATTTGGCGGTTTATCTTGGGCGTTGGTTTTGTTTTTTGCGGTGTGTGGCGCAATTAGGCTGGCGCGTTTTAACGTTGATTTAACTCGCGAAGTAGTAAATCCAACTTTAGAAAAATATTTTTTCAAGGGAATTCCAGCTCCGGTTGGAGCGGCAATGACAATGTTGCCAATGGTTTTAAACTACGAATTTGGTGAAGGTTTTTACACCGATCCAGTTTTGGTAATAACTTATACGGCGGTTTTGGCAGTTTTAATGGCAAGTCGAGTTCCAACAATTTCAATTAAAAAAATTCCTATCAAAAACGAATATGCCTATCTTACTTTGCTGATTTTGGGTTCGATAATTATTGGTTTGCTAATTGAGCCGTGGCTTACTCTGGCAATTGTTGGAATCACTTATGCTATTTCAATTCCAATTACAATTTTTTCTTACGTAAAAATTGAATTATCAAGTAAAAATAATTTTAAAAATGAGTAAAAAAGTTCTTATCTTAAATGGTCCAAATCTAAATCTTTTGCACCTTCGAAACCAAGAAATTTATGGCGAGGCTTCAATTTTAAAAATTGAAAATGATTGCCGCGAATTGGCCGCAGAACTTGATTTAGAAATTGACTTTCAACAATCAAATTCTGAAGGCGAACTAGTTGGTTCAATTCAAAATGCTATTGACGATTACGATGGAATTATCATCAACGCCGCCGCTTACACGCACACTTCAATTGCCATTCGCGACGCACTTGAAATCTTTGATAAACCAAAAATTGAGTTGCATATTTCTAACATTTTCAAACGCGAAAAATTTCGTCAAAATTCATTTTTAAGCGATGTGGTCGACGCAGTAATTTCGGGTCTTGGTGTTGAAGGCTACACAATTTCTCTTTTGGCGATTAACAACATGATAAAGTAATGAATATCTTAACTCTTCGTCAAAAATATCGCGATCAAATCATGATTCTTGCCAATAAATATAAGGCACAAAACATTCGTGTTTTTGGTTCGGTAGCAAGAGGCGAAGAATCTGTTAATAGTGATATTGATTTTTTGGTAAGTTTTAAAAAAGGAGCGTCTTTGCTTGACGAGTCTGGTTTTGAAATTGATTTAACTGAGCTTTTGGGTTGTAAGGTTGATCTTATTTCAGATCGCGCCTTGAGAGAAGAATTTAAGCCATTTATTTTGAAAGAGGCTAGAGAACTGTGAGTGATGTCAAAATTAATCCAGATCTAATTCGCTTGCTAGACATAAAAAAAGCAATTCTAGAAATAGCAGAATTTTACCAAGATGGTCTCGATGATCGAAAAACCATTATGGCAATTTCTTATTCAATCGCCATAATTGGCGAAGCAGCCAACAAACTATCATCAGAATTAACAACAAAACATAATCACATTCCTTGGAAAAAAATTGTAGGAATGCGTCATCGCATAATTCATGATTACGGTAATGTTGACATTGAAAATTTAAATCAAGCCGTTGCTTTTGATCTTCCAAAACTTGCCTTGCAAATAGACTTAATTCTAAAAAATTTTTAATCTCGTGATTCTTCCGCTTAAAATCTCTGAAATTTCTAAATCATTTTCCAAGCCAGTTTTAGATAAAATTAGCTTTGAGGTTAAAGCGGGCGAAATCTTTGGTTTTATTGGCCTTAACGGCATTGGAAAAACCACTTTAATCAAGATTATTCTCGATTTGCTCGACCAAGATAATGGCGAAGTTCAAATTTTTGGCGTTTCGCGTATTTTGCCGCGTTCGCGAGAAAAACTTTGTTATTTGCCTGAAAAATTTTCGCCATCACCTCATTTAAAAGGTGAAGAATTTGTCAAATTTGTCTTAGATTTTTACAAAAAAAAATTTGATGCCCAAAAAGCCCAAAAAATCTGCGCCAATCTTGATTTGCCTTTCGAAGTTCTAAAACAAAAAGTCACCAAATATTCTAAAGGAATGACGCAAAAACTTGGTTTATTGGCAGTTTTTTTGTCGGAAGCTGAATTAATAATTTTAGACGAACCAATGAGCGGGCTTGATCCAAAGGCCAGAATTGCGCTGAAACGCGAGCTTTTGGCTTACAAAAAATTGGGCAAAACGGTTTTTTTTAGTTCGCATATTTTATCCGACATGGACGAAATTTGCGATTCAATTGCCGTTTTAAATAACACCAAAATTGTTTATAGCGGCGCGCCCAAAGGCTTTAAAGAAAAGCACCAAGAACAAAGTTTAGAAAAATCTTTTTTAAAAGAAATTGGCGAGATTTAAAAAAAGTTTTGAAAAAAATTCATCCGCGCTGCTTTTATGAAAAAAAATTAACTTAAAAAATAAATGACCGCACAAATTATCAACGGCAAAGAAATTGCCGCCAAAATGCGTTTAGAAATTGCCACGCAAGTTGCCGAAATAAAAAATAAATTTCGTATCACGCCAAGTTTGGCAGTAATTTTGGTTGGATCAGACGCCGCAAGCGAGGTTTATGTTAGCAACAAAGAAAAATCCGCGCACGCGGTTGGAATGAACTCAATTCAAATCAAGCTTGCGGTAGATATTTCAGAAAACGAATTAATCGAAAAAATTGAAGAATTAAATCGCGATAAAAAAATTCATGGAATTTTGGTGCAATTACCTTTGCCCAAGCATATCAACAGCCACAACGTAATTCGGGCAATTGATCACAATAAAGATGTTGACGGTTTTAATCTGATAAATGTTGGCAAACTTTCAATTGGCGAAGTTAGCGGATTACAAAAAGCGCTCATTCCTTGCACGCCTTTGGGTTGCGTGCATTTGTTAAAATCGGTGAAAGGCGAAAATTTGGCTGGTTTAAAAACTTTGGTAATTGGTGCTTCAAATATTGTTGGGCGACCTTTGGCGCGTTTGCTGATGCTTGAAAACTGCACCGTTACAATTGCCAATCGTTCAACCAAAGATTTAAAAGCTGAATGTTTGCAATCTGATGTAATTTTGGTTGCGGCGGGCGTGCCAAATTTAATCAAAGCCGACATGGTTAAAAGCGATTCGGTAATTATCGACATTGGCATTAATCGAATTAACACGCTTGAAGGCAAAACAAAATTAATTGGCGATGTAGATTTTGAAAATGTTAAAAATATTGTTAGCGCAATCACGCCGGTTCCTGGTGGAGTTGGGCCAATGACTATCGCTTATTTGCTAAAAAACACCGTGGAATGTTGCCTTAAAATTGTTAATTAAATCAAATAAAAAAATGTCAAACGAAGTATCTGAAATAATCAATCAAGCCAAATCCCAAGCCAAAAAAGAAAGAATCAGCAATTTTTTCAAAAAAAATCTCAAACTAATTAAGGCTTTTGCCATAACTTCTTTTTTTGCGCTGATAATATTTTTTGCCCTCAACGCTTTTCACAATTCTAGGCAAGCAAAATTTTCTGAAATTTTGCACCAATCTTTAATTAACCAGCAAATTGGCGACATTGAAAAAGCAAAAGAAAATTTAAGAATAATCTACAACGCCAAAACTGCGCCAAGTGGCGTCAAATCTTTGGCTTCAATGCGTTTGGCGGCGTTGCTTTTTGATGAAGGAAAAAAATCTGAAGCCTTGGAAATTTACCTTAAAATCAACGAATGCATGTATTGCGACAATTACATTAAAGATTTAAGTGGTTTGTTGGCGGTAAAATCTTGGATGTCTGATGAAGATGAGGTTAAAAAAGACGATTTAATTGCCAGAATAGAAAAAATCGAAAGCCGAAACAAAATGCTTAAATATTATGTTTTAGAGCAAAAAGCTGTGCTAGAAATGCAACGAAACAACCTAGAAAAATCTTATCAAATTTTTGAATTAATTTCTAAAAACCCAGAAAGTTCGCAAATTCTCAAAGCCAGAGCCAAAGAGTCTTTAAGAATTATTATTGGCAAAGGTTTTGAACCAAAAATTGATGATAAGTTAGAAGCTAAAAAATAATTGAAGAAGTCAATTTTTACCCAAACAAAATACTATTGCGCAATGCACGAATTTACTTCGCGCGCATCAATTCAAAATCAACCTAAATTCGACATAAGTCGAATTTAACTAAAATAAAATGAAAAATTTTACGCTATTTTGCTTGGTTATATTTTTTCTAAATTCTTGCAAAAAAGATGTTGAATATGACAAAGCAAAAGCTGTTTTGGCTTTTGAAATGGTCGATAAAATCAAGCTCGACAATTCTTTGCAAAAAACTTCTATCGCAATTCCAGCTCAACAAAAAAACAACTTTTGGAGCGGATCTTTAAGCGGACAAAACACCAAAATTGAAAATTTTGCTAAAAATTTTAATCAAAAAAAATCGCTGTTTTTCTCGCAAAAAATTGCTCTAAAAAAATCTTCGTCATTTTGGTCTTTTTATAGTGGCAATTTTTCGGATCGTTTTGTTTTTTCGCCAATTATCAAAAATAACAAAATTTTCATCCTTGATACCGCTGGAACGCTTACCAAATTTGACTTAAAACATGATAAAAAAATTTGGTCAAAAAGAGTTTTTCCGCGTAATTTTTTGAAAAACTATCAAACGCCAAAAATTGGTTATGGCGGTGGCAAAATTTTTGCCATTGCTGGAATTAATAAAATTGCGGCAATCGACGAAAAAGACGGCAAAATTTTGTGGTCAAAAGAAATTTCTTCAATTCCAGTTTCAACGCCAATTTGTGACGAAAATTTTGTCTATCTTTCAACTAACGACAACAAGCTTTACGCGCTAAATCAAAAAGATGGCGAGTTGCAATGGCTACAATCGGGCATTTTGCGCCCAACTGCAATTTTTGGCGCGGCCGATTTGGTGATTTATCGAGATTTAATTGTTGCTGGTTATTCATCGGGCGAAATTTACGCCGTTGATAAAAAAACGGGCGAATCCTTGTGGTCAAACAATCTAAACTTAAGCAGGGCTACAACTTCTGATTTTTATTTAAACGACATCGACGCCACGCCAGTTGCAAAAGATGGCGTGATTTATTCAATTGGAAATGGCGGTTTGATGATGGCAATTAACGCGGATAACGGAAATTATTTATGGAAAAAAGAAATTGCTGGAATCACCGATTTTTGGCTGGCTGGCGACTTTTTATTTGTAATTAATAACGACAATAAACTGGTGGCAATTCACAAAAAAACTGGCGGCATCAAATGGATTTCACAGCTGCCAAATTTAAAAAATCCCAAAAAACCACAAACTAAATTTATTTATTCTGGCGTTGTAATGGCGGGCGACAAGCTTTTGATTTCTAGGCTTGATGGCGAATTGTTGATTGTTTCGCCAATTAATGGCGAATTAGAAAAAACTTTCGAAATCGGCAAAAAAATTTCTCATTTGCCAGTTATTGTTGGCGGAAAAATTTATTTTTACATTTTAGGCAAATTTTTCGCTGAATTGGTTGAAATAGAATAAAAAACCGTCTTTTTTGCGATAAAAATTTCTTAAAAAATTCTAGTTTTTTTTAAGATTTAAGGCTGGTTTTTTTTTAAGACATTTTCAAAAGCTGCATTGTTTTTCTTCAAAAATTTTTAAAAAATGACAAAAAAACTTCCCGACCGCTACGACGCTAAAACCCGCGAAAAATTCTGGCAAAACCATTGGAAAAACGCGGAAATTTTCGCTTTCAAAAACGATTTACCAAAAGCGCAAACTTTCGTTATCGACACGCCGCCGCCAACGGTTTCAGGCGTTTTGCACATGGGACATGTTTTTTCTTACACCCAAGCCGATTTCGTGGCGCGTTTCATGAGAATGTCGGGAAAAGATGTTTTTTACCCGATGGGATTTGACGATAACGGACTTCCAACCGAGCGTTTAGTTGAAAAAATAATTGATAAAAAAGCGGGCGTTTTTGAGGCCGAAAATGGCCACGGATCTTTCGTAAAAAAATGCCGCGAAGTTGTCGAGATGTCAGAAAAAGAATTTGAAATTTTATTTAATTCCATCGCGCTTTCGGTTGATTGGGCGCAAAAATATCAAACAATTTCACCGCAGTCACAAAAAATTTCGCAAGCCAGTTTTGTTGATTTATATCGCAAAGGCTTGGTTGAAAAAAAATTTGAACCAGTTTTTTGGGATATTTCTGACCGCACCGCTTTGGCGCAAGCTGATTTAATCGACAAAGAAGTTGAAGGCTTGATGAATTATATTGAGTTTGAAGTTGAAGGATCAAACGAGAAAATAATCATCATGACAACGCGTCCCGAGCTTTTGCCCGCTTGCGTCGCCGTTATGGTTCACCCAGAAGACGAACGCTACAAAAAATTCCACGGACGCCACGCCATCACGCCACTTTTTGGCGTTAAAGTTCAAATTATCGCTGATTCAGATGTTCAAATCGACAAAGGCACCGGCGCGGTGATGTGCTGCACTTTCGGCGATGAAACGGATATTAAGTGGCGTAGGAAATACAAGTTGCCTTTGCGGGTTATGATAAAACCCGATGGCAAGATGTGTGATATTCATTTTAGCACTTTCAGAGGGGAAATTAGCGATTATTCCTTTAAATATACTGATTCAAACACAACAACAATTACTTGTACGCCTAGAGGATATTTTAAAAAAAATAATTGCATTAACCTCAAAATATTCTCTGAAAATTACATAAATTTAGCAGCTGGCAAAACCATCAAACAAGCCAAAGAAGCAATCATCGAAGCCTTAAAAAACACTCGGTCTAATCACCCTCCCCTTGAGGGAGGGTCGAAGACGCTTGCGTCTTCAAGGCGGGGTCAAAACACCAAAAAAGCCCAAAAATTTTATTCCGCAGAAATTCTCACCAAAGCCAAAGAGTTAAGAGCAAACCAAACCAACGCCGAAGGGCTTTTGTGGCACTATCTACAAAATAAACAGCTTGGCGGCTATAAGTTCAGAAGACAGCAACCAATTGAAAATTACATTGTTGATTTCGTTTGTTTGGAAAGAAAACTAATCATCGAGTTAGATGGATCGCAGCACGGCGAAGAAGAGGCGATTAAATATGATCAAAAAAGAACTGATTTTTTGCAGGCGGCGGGTTTTAGGGTTTTGAGATTTTGGAATGATGAGGTTTTTGTAAGGCTTAACGATGTTTTAGATTTGGTGTTTTATCATTTAGATTTTGACCCCGCCTTGAAGCCGCAAGCGGCTTCGACCCTCCCGCAAGGGGAGGGTAATTTGAAATTTGCGCTGCAAGCAGACGCCAGCCCGCAAGGGGAGGGTAATTTGAAATTTGCGCTGCAAGCAGACGCCAGCCCGCAAGGGGAGGGTAATTTGAAATTTGCGCTGCAAGCAGACGCCAGCCCGCAAGGGGAGGTTGAAGCATCGAGTGTTTTGTTAAAACAAGAAAAAATTACTCGCGCAGTTAAATGCGCCGAGCGTTCGGGCGTGCCAATTGAAATTTTGGTTGCGCCGCAATGGTTTATCAAAATTCTCGATAAAAAAGAATTGCTGAAAAGCAAAGCCAATGAATGCAATTGGTTTCCTGAATATATGAAAGTGCGAATCGATCAATGGATTGATGGTTTGCAATGGGATTGGTGCATTTCTCGCCAGCGTTTTTTTGGCGTGGCGTTTCCAGTTTGGCATTCAAAAAAAGCAGGCGAAGAAGGGAAAATTTTGGTTGCCGAAATTGATCAACTTCCGTGCGATCCAAATGTTGATTTGCCGCGCGGATATAGCCGCGAAGAAGTTATCGCCGAAACCGACATCATGGACACTTGGGCGACTTCTTCAATTTCACCGCAGCTTTCAAGCAAAGGAATTTCCAGCGAAATTTCTTTCGACAAACAGCGTCACGAAAAACTTTTCCCCGCTGATTTGCGCCCGCAAGCGCACGAAATTATTCGTACTTGGGCGTTTTACACGATTGTAAAATCGGCGTTGCACCAAAATTCGGTGCCGTGGAAAAACCTGATGATTTCGGGCTGGTGCTTGGCGGCGGACAAAACCAAAATGAGTAAATCAAAAGGAAATGTAGTAACGCCAACTTCTTTGATTGAAGAAAAAGGCTCGGACATTGTGCGTTATTGGGCTTCAACTTCGCATCTTGGCGCCGACACGGCTTACGCAGAGGAAGTTTTTAAAATTGGTCAAAAATTAATCACCAAACTTTTTAACGCCGCGAAATTTGCTTCGATGAATTTTTCACAATTACAAGCAGGTGCAAAAGCAACAGAAGCTTCGGATTTATGGATTCTCGCCCGTTTGCAACAAGTTGTGGAACGCGCAACGAAAGAATTTGAAAGCTTTGAATATGCCAAAGCGCGCGAAGTAATTGAAGAATTTTTCTGGCGTGATTTTTGCGATAATTATTTAGAAATTTGCAAAGTTCGTTCTTACGGAATTGCCGCCGAAAAGCTTGCTGGCGTTGAATTAAATGATGAGCAAAAAAGCGAAATCGAACTCAAACAACAAAGCGCAATTTTAACTTTAAAAGAATGTTTAAAAACACTTCTAAAGCTTTTCGCGCCTTTCATTCCCCATATTTGCGACGAAATTTATTCAACAGTTTTTGTCGAAGAATTTGCTAAAACTAAGTCGATAAATGCGCGCGGAAATTGGCCGCAAGTCGATAAAAAATTCTTTAATCAAGAATTAATCGAAGAAGGAAAAACCTTGCTGGATGTGATTTTTGAGGTGCGAAAATTTAAGTCAGAAAAAAATATTTCGATGAAAACCACGGTCGAGAAAGTAAAAGTGGCGCGGGTTGCGGGCATTGAAAAATTTGTCGAAGATTTGGCGAATGTTTGCAACGCCAAAGAAATTGAATTGGTTGCTGATGCAAAAAATTTGACCGAAGTAATTTTGTAAAAAAATTGCCCAAAACAAGCTCTTAATCGCAAATTTTTTTAACAATTTTTTGCACCATCGGGGCTACAAAAAATGCCGTTGAAAAGGCTACTAAAAAAGCCATAAAAAAAGATCTCATCCAAATAAGAAAAAATTTTTCTACAAATCCAAGGTTAATCAAAATCATTGCGCCAGACATGACGCAAGCCATAATTAACGCCATAAAAAAAGGAAAAAGAACGCGTGGAGTTTTTAGTTTCATAAAATTTAAAGCTGTTTTTTTTGAGTCTGTAATTATTGACAATTCTATAATTTAAAACCCACATAAAAACCTAAATCTCTGCTTGCATTACATTAAAAAAAGTTTTTTCTGAAGGTCGTTTTTTGCTAAAAAATTCCTTAACTTTTTTTTAAAAAAATATGTTCGCCGACCCCGTCTTGCTTGCTCGCATTCAATTTGCTTTCACAATTAGTTTTCACATTATTTTTCCGGCTTTCACCATTGGTTTGGCTGGCTATTTGGCTTGCGTTGAAGCACTTTTTTTGAAGACAAAAAATCAAGTTTATCAAGAAATTTACAAATTTTGGGTAAAAATCTTTGCTATCATTTTTGGCATGGGCGTGGTTTCGGGCATTGTTTTGTCTTATCAAATTGGCACTAATTGGTCAGGATTTTCTTATAAAATCGGTAATGTTTTGGGGCCGCTTTTGGGCTTTGAAGTTCTTACCGCGTTCTTTCTTGAGGCGTCGTTTTTGGGAATAATGCTTTTTGGCTGGAAAAAAGTTTCGCCAAAAATGCACTTTATTTCAACGCTAATTGTGGCAATTGGCACGCTTATTTCGGCTTTTTGGATTATTGCCGCAAATAGTTGGATGCATACGCCCGCTGGTTTTGAGATTATTGATGGTGTTTTTTTTCCAACCAATTGGCTACAAATTATTTTTAATCCTTCTTTTCCATTTCGCTTTATTCACATGGTTTTGGCAACTTATTTGACTTGTTCATTTGTGATTGCGGGCGTTTCAGCTTGGTTATTGTGGCGCAAAAAATCTGAACCTCACGCGCGCGTAATGTTTAAAATGGCGTTGTTTTTTGTAGCAATTTTTATGCCGCTACAAATTTTTATCGGCGACATGCACGGTGTTAATACTTTACATCATCAGCCCGCTAAAATTGCGGCGATGGAAGGTATTTGGGAAACTGAAAAAAGCGCGCCGCTAACTTTGTTTGGAATTCCTGACTCTGAAAGCGAAACCACTAAATATGCTATAAAAATTCCCAAACTCGCCAGTTTAATTTTAACTCACAAACTTGATGGCGAAATAGTTGGGCTAAAAGCTTTTGCCAAAGAAGATCGTCCGCCAATTTTGCCAGTTTTTTTTGGCTTTCGAATTATGGTTGGAATTGGGTTTTTAATGCTCGCTACGGGCTTTTTGGCGGTTTTTTTGAACTTTCGCGGAAAACTTTTTCAAACAAAATGGTTTCAAATTTGGTGTATGATAATGGCTCCGAGCGGCTTTATTGCTTTGTTGGCGGGTTGGTTTGTCACCGAAACTGGGCGTCAACCTTATTTGGTTTATGGTTTGCTTAGAACCAAAGAAGCTGCTTCGGTTTTGTCTTCGTCGCAAGTTGCGTTTTCGCTATTCACTTTTGTGGCGGTTTATTTGGTAATTTTTGGTGCCGCCACTTTTTACATTTTGCGTCTTTTGGGCAAAGGCGTTCAAAGTCAAATTCAACATTAAAAACCTATGTTTGACTTCTCAAATTTTCTAAATCTGCCACTAATTTTTGCCGCAGTTTTGGGTCTTGCCATTTTTATGTATGTTTTGCTCGATGGATTTGATTTGGGAGTTGGAATTTTATTTCCATTTGCGCCGTCTGACAATTGCCGCAGCAGAATGATGAACTCAATTTCACCTTTTTGGGATGGAAACGAAACTTGGCTGGTGATGGGCGGCGGCGGACTTTTTGCAGCGTTTCCGCTGGCTTATTCGATAATTATGCCAGCTTTTTATATTCCGATTATTTTGATGCTTTTAGGGTTAATTTTTCGCGGCGTAGCTTTTGAATTTCGTTTTAAAACCGAGTCAAAAAACGAGCAAAAAATTTGGGATTATTCTTTCCATTTTGGTTCGCTAATTGCCACTTTTTTTCAAGGCGTAATGTTGGGTGCTTTTATTCAAGGCATCAAAATTGAAAACCAAACCTTCGCTGGCGAGCCATTTGATTGGTTTAACGGATTTTCGCTAATGTGCGGCGCGGCACTAATTTTTGGCTACGCGCTTTTGGGCAGCACTTGGTTGATTATGAAAACTCATGACCAAACTCAAATTTGGGCGCGCCGCGTGGCGTTTTATGCACTTGGTTTTGTAGCATTTTTTGCCGCTTTGGTGACTATTTGGACGCCTTTTTTGAACGACCAAATTTTTGTTCGCTGGTTTTCTAGTCCTAATATTTTTTACCTTGCGCCAATTCCTCTTTTAACAATTTTTACCCTGATTTTTTTGATAAAAAGCCTGCTTGCCAAAAAAGAAAACCAGCCATTTTTGCTAACAATTTGTTTTTTTGCTTTGTGCTACGCGGGGCTTGCAATCAGCCTATTTCCTTACGCCTTGCCTTATCAACTTTCTTTTGAACAAGCTGCTGGCGCTTCAACATCTTTATCGTTTTTGCTAATTGGCGTGGCGTTTATTTTGCCAATAATTTTGGGCTATACCGCTTTTTCTTATCACGTTTTTCGCGGCAAATCTTCGCATGAAAAAATGTATTGAAGAAAGTTCGACTAGTAAAAACTCAATTAAGGAAATTAATTTTCCTTAAATAAAAAATATATTGCGGATGCGCGAATTTAATTCGTGCGTAGCAATTCAAAATTTACTAAATTCAAACTAAGTTTGAATTTTATTGAGCGTAAAGCTGATTTTTTTTCTAATTTACTCAAGTTGCTGCCGAAATTTAATTTCAACAAAACAAAAATCATGAAAATTAATCAGATATTTCTTGGTCTATTTTTTTTGCTATTTCTAAGCCAGCAAAGTTTTGCCAGCAGCAGCGAAAAAAACGCTTATCAATTTTCTTTTGAAACAATTGACGGCAAAAAAATCAATTTATCAGATTATCGTGGCAAGTTGATTTTGGTTGTTAATACCGCCTCAAAGTGCGGATTTACTGGTCAATATAAAGGTCTTCAAAATCTTTACGAAAAATATAAAAGTCGCGGTTTAGTGATAATTGGCGTGCCATCAAACGACTTTGGTAATCAAGAATTTAGCGATTTGCAACAGGTAAAAAATTTTGTTGAAAAAGAATTTCATGCAACTTTTTTGCTAACCAAAATTGCTAAAGTTAAAGGTCAAAACGCTCATCCATTTTATGTTTGGGTCAATGAAAAAGCTGGCTTTTTTGCCTCGCCAAAATGGAATTTTCACAAATATTTGATTGATAAAAACGGCAATTTTGTAGCTTGGTTTTCGTCGGCTACCGACCCACAAGCGAAAGAAATTATTCGGGCAATTGAACAAAATTTGTGAGATTAAAATCGATATTCATCAAAACATTTATACCAAGCCAAGTTTTTTATGATTTTTCTCGCTTTCATCGGAATGTCTTTGGCTTGGAGTTTTAGTTGGTTTGCCATGAAATTGCAGGTTGAATCGCTTGTGCCGCTTGAATTGTCGGTGTTTTATCGTTTTGCTTTGACGTCAATTTTGATGTTTGGAATTTGTTTAATTTCAAAACAACGTCTTTGGTTAAAAAAATCTGAAATAAAATTTTTGATCTACATTGGAATTACCAATTTTTGTCTCAATTTTTTGATTGGTTATTTTGCGGTTCAATTTGTTGCCAGCGGGGTTTTGGCAACAATTTTTTGCCTTTCGATAATTTCTTCTGAAATAATTTTAGCCAAAGTTGATCGCAGAAAAATCGCTAAAAAAATTTTACTTAGCAGCTTGATTGGCTTTGTTGGGTTAATCTTTTTTGTGGCACCAATTATTGATTTTTCAAAATATGATAATGCTTTCAAAAGTCTTACTGGCATTGGTTTGTGCTTGATAATGATGTTGATTTATTCTTCAGGAAATGTGGTTGTGGGAAAAAATCGTGCCGCAAACCAAACGCCACTTTTTACCTTGATTGCTTATGGTTCGGGCATTGGCAGCGTTTTTTTGCTGCTATTTAATTTGGTGCGCGGCAACGAATTTGTGTTTGATTTTTCGCCGCAATATTTGCTTTCGCTTTCTTATTTGGTTTTAGTTGCGTCGGTTTTGGCGTTTATTTGTTTGTTTTATTTGATTCAAAAAATTGGCAGCGCCAAAGCCAATTATACCGCTTTGATTTATCCAATGTTGGCTTTGGCAATTTCGGCTTATTTTGAAAATTTTGTTTTTAATATTTTTAATTTGATGGGTTTTGCGCTAATTATTGTGGCTTTGGCAGTTGAATTTTTGAGTTTTTCTAAAAAAAAATTAGTGCGAAAAAATATCGCCAGCTCCAAATCCTTGCAAATCTAATTTGACGCGAGTTGGTAAAAATTTTAAACAGGATTTGAAAATTTCTGCGCGACCCTCGCGTTCTAGCATTTTATCCAGCTTTTCTTGCAATTTGTGCAAATGCAAAACGTCGGAAGCTGCATATTCAAGTTGCTTTTCGGTGATTTTTAAATTTCCCCAATCAGAAGATTGCTGTTTTTTTGATAGTTCCACGCCAAGTAATTCTTCGCACAAAACCTTTAATCCATGGGCTTCGGTATAAGTTCGAACCAAGCGAGAAGCAATTTTGGTGCAATAAATATTTTGCACTTCAACTTTTAAGTAAAATTGCAAAGCAGCTAAATCAAAGCGCGCAAAGTGGAAAATTTTTTGAATTTTTTCATCAGCCAAAATGCGGCACAAATTTGGCGCGTTATATTTTCCTTGTTCAAACTGCACCAAATGTGCGTCGCCATTTCCAGCAGAAATTTGCACCAAACATAAACGATCGCGAACAATGTTTAAGCCCATAGTTTCAGAGTCTATGGCAATTGATTTGTTAAAATTTATTTCAGCGGGAAGGTCGTTTTTGTGTAAAAAATTGGTCATAAATTTGCCATAAATTTGGGATTAAATTGAGTAAATTAAATTTGACTCATCAAATTCAAACGAAGATTAAATTTGATTAATTGTGATTCTTAAAAAAAATTTAAAATTTCTAAAACTTTTTCGTGAAGTTTTGGGTTGCCGCTTGCTACTAATTTTACGCCCGATTGTAATTTTAAATCTGCGCCAAGCCAATCAGAAACAACGCCGCCAGCATTTTTGATAATTGGCAAAAGCGCGGCGTAATCATAAACTTTCAAACCCGGATCAATTACCACGTCAACAAAACCAGCCGCCAAACAGGCGTAAGAATAACAATCGCCGCCATAAATTATGCCACCAATTTTTTGATATTTGGCAGCGGCAGAAATTCTTTTTAAAATTTCTTCATCACCATTTTGAAAATAAAATGGCGAACTCGAACAAATTACCGCGTCAGAAACTTCCTTACAATTTCGTGTGCTAATTTTTTTGCCATTAAGCCACGTTCCTTGGTTTTCAATGCCAATCCAGCGTTCAAGCGTAATTGGCTGGTTCATAATTCCCAAAATTGATTGCCCGCGAAAAGTTAGCGCAATTAGCGTGCCAAAAATTGGGCGTCCAACTATAAAAGACGAGGTTCCGTCAATTGGATCAAGAATCCAAACAAAATCAGCATCAGTTTGAAAATTGCCAAATTCTTCGCCAATAATTCCGTGATTTGGAAATTTTTTTATGATTTTTTGACGAATTATTTTTTCAATTTCGCAATCGGCTTTTGTAACTGGCGAATCGTCTTCTTTGGCTGTTTCGCCATTAAATTTTCGAAAATATTTGCGCGCAATTTCAGCCGAAATATCGGCTAATTCGTTGGCAAAATGAATAATTTCTTCTGTAAGCATTTTTTTTTAAATATTTAATTGGAAGTTAATTAGTGCGCTTCTTAAATTCTTTTGGCAAGTCCTTCAATTTTCAAATCAATTTTATGAAAGAACGAATCGCAATAATTTCTGGTTTTAGGTCGCCAATGGGAAAAGCTGGCGGTGTTTTAAAAAATGTTACGGCTCATGATTTAGGCGCCGCAATTGTTAAAGAAATTTTGATTAGATCAAAAATTGATCCTCAAAAAATTGACGAAGTAATAATTGGCAACGTGGCGCAGCCCGCAGAAGCGGCAAATATTGCGCGCGTAATTGCTTTGAAAGCCAAAATTCCACAAAGTGTTCCCGCTTTTACAGTTCACAGAAATTGCGCTTCGGGAATGGAAGCTATTACCACAGCCGCTTCAAAAATTTTGAATGGCGAAGCCGAAATTATTTTGGCTGGCGGCGTTGAATCGATGAGCAATATTCCGCTCTTTTTTGGCAAAAAAATGACCGCACTTTTTGGCAATTTAATGAAAGCCAAAAGTTTGCAACAAAAATTACAAACAATTTTTTCTTTTCGTCTTAATTTTTTAACCCCAGTTATTGGCTTGGTTCAAGGCTTAACCGACCCAATTTCTGGTTTAATTATGGGTTGTACGGCAGAAAATTTAGCAAAAGATTTTAAAATTACTCGCCAAGAACAAGACGAATTTTCTTTGCAAAGCCATAAAAAAGCCGAAGCAGCAATTTCTAATGGCATTTTTAAAGAAGAAATAATTCCAGTTTTCAACAATGACGAAAAAAACTCGTTAATGATTGAAGAAGATGAAGGCGTGAGAAAAGGTCAAACCATCGAAGCTTTATCAAAAATGAAGCCATATTTCGAAAAAGTCACCGGAACCGTGACGGTTGCAAATTCTTCACAAGTAACTGATGGAGCGGCTTTTGGCATTTTAATGCGCGAGTCAAAAGCCAAAGAATTGGGATTAGAACCAATCGGCTATATTCGTGAATATGCTTACGCTGGATTAGATCCATCGCGCATGGGATTGGGCCCAGTTTTTGCTTCAAAAAAAGTTTTTGATAAATCGGGTTTATCTTTGCAAGATATGGAATTAGTCGAAATCAACGAAGCCTTTGCGGCGCAAGTAATTGGCTGTCAGCGGGCTTTTGCGTCAGACGAATTTGCTAAAGAACATTTTGGTTTAGACAAAGCTTTGGGCGAAATAAATTCTGAAATTCTCAACGTAAATGGCGGCGGAATTGCGCTGGGACATCCAGTTGGAATGTCGGGCGCCAGAATTGTTATTGCCTTACTTCGCGAATTAAAAAGACGCGGCAAAAATCGCGGCCTCGCAACTCTTTGCATTGGCGGCGGTCAAGGCGGCGCGATGATTGTGGAAGTGAATTAATTTTATCAACAAACTAAAAACTAAAACTATGAATATTGAAAAAATCGCAATTGGAAAAAATGCTCCGCATGAAGTTAATGTTATCGTCGAAGTGCCGATGAATGCTGATCCGGTGAAATATGAAATGGACAAAGAAAGCGGCGCGATTTTTGTCGATCGTTTCATCGCAACTCCAATGTATTATCCATGCAATTATGGCTTTATTCCCAACACTTTGTCTGATGATGGCGATCCGGCTGACGTTTTGGTGGTTTCCGATTTCGCGGTGGTTCCGGGTGCCGTAATTGCGGTTAAGCCAGTTGGTGTTTTGATTATGGAAGACGAAAAAGGCATGGATGAAAAAATCATCGCAGTTCCAGCGAAAAAATTAAACTCACAATTTGAGTCAATCGAATCTTACAAAGAATTGCCCGAAAATTTGATTAATAAAATCAAACATTTCTTTGAACATTATAAAGATTTGGAAAAAGGAAAATGGGTAAAAGTAACTGGTTTTGAAGATGCCGCGAAAGCTAGAGAATTAATTGCGGAAGCCATTGAAAGGGCTAAGAAATAGTTTGGTATAAAATAAATTCTCTAGAAAAAATTAAATTTTCTAACAATTGGTTCAAAGCTTACAAATCAAAGCTTGTACCTACTAAAAAATTTATCTAAATTTATTAATCTCAAAAAATCTTAAAAAATGAAAATACATCCAGAGGAATCAACACACAGTTTTTTTAATAAAAACTTGATTGAAGCCGATTCAGATTCGATAGATCTCCTTAGAGAAATTTGTTTGTCTTCAGAAGCAAAGCGTTTGCATTTCGCTGCATCAATTGATAACGTAGAATTAATTAATTTGAATTTAGACAGGGGAGATGAAATTAATTGTCTAGATAAATATGGTCAAACAGCTTTGCATTATGCCGCATTAAGAAATTGCGAAAGATCAGTTGAAACCCTTTTAAGTAGAGGAAGTAGAATCGATTTAAAAAACAATGATGGTGATACAGCTTTTGATCTTGCCATGAAAAATGGTCACGAAAAAATAAGTGAAATGATTAATCAAAGAACATTATATTTAGATTCGGAATTTTTTAAAGCCGCATTAGATTCGGACTTTGAAAAAGCTAAGACTTTTTTAGCAGAAGGAGCTGATATTGATAATAGAGACGAAAGCGGCAATACAGCTTTGCATCATGCCGCAGCAAATGGCGAAGTAGAATCTGTTGCAGAACTTTTAAAAGCAGGAGCTGATGCTGATGCTAAAAACAAAGATCTTTATACGCCTTTGCATTATGCCACATTAATAAATT
>CANEUK010000004.1 GCA_947441695.1 Rickettsiales bacterium | reverse complement strand
GTTGAAAAAATTATTGATGTTGCCGCCAAAGATGGCGTGAAAAAAATTGTGATTGGAATGGCTCATCGCGGTCGCCTCAACACTTTAACTGGCGTGATGGGAAAACCTTATCACCAATTAATTGCCGAGTTTAAAGGAACTCCCGGAATGCCCGAAGGCGTTACCAAATCGGGTGATGTGAAATATCACATGGGCTACGCTTCGAGCCGCCAAATTGATGGCAAAAAAATTGATTTATCGCTGGCGTTTAATCCGTCGCATTTAGAAGCCGTCAATGTTGTGGCGGCGGGCAGAATTCGCGCCAAACAAGCGATTTATGGCGATGGTGATGGCTCAATGGCAATGGCACTTTTAATTCATGGCGACGCCGCTTTTGCCGGACAAGGTTTGGTTGCCGAAAGTTTGATGATGAATGGAGTTTCTGGCTATAACACTGGCGGCGTGATGCATTTAATTATCAATAATCAAATTGGTTTTACGGCAAATCCAAACGATTCGCGTTCAACCACCTACGCTTCTGATTTGGCAAAAGCAATTGATGCGCCAATTTTTCACGTTAATGGCGACGACGTTGAAAGCGTTGTAAAAGTTGCAGAAATTGCAATGCGCTATCGCCAAGAATTTAAAAAAGACGTGGTTTTGGATATAATTTGTTATCGCAAATATGGTCACAATGAAGGTGACGAGCCGCTTTATACCCAACCAGTAATGTATGGAAAAATTAAAGATCAGCCAACTTTAACCCAAATTTATTCACAAAAATTAATTGACGAAAATTCAATTTCTAAGGCTGATTACGAAAAAATAATAACCGATTTTGAAGAGTTTTTATCTGCCGAATTTGACAAAGCCGCAAACTACAAACCAAAAGACGCAGATTGGCTAAAAGCCAATTGGAGCAAAATTGAAAATGGCAACACAATTTTGCCAAAAACTGCCGTAGAACCAAAAACTCTCAAAGAATTAATTTCGCAAACCGCTAAAATTCCTACAAATTTTAACGCTAATCCAAAAATTGCCAAACAACTTGAAGCCAGAAAATTGGCTGTTGAAGCCGCCAAAGATATCGATTGGGGTTGTGGCGAAGCTTTGGCTTTTGCGTCGCTTTTGCACGAAGGAACGCCAATTAGAATTACCGGGCAAGATTCTGGTCGCGGCACTTTTTCTCATCGCCACTCAATTTTGCACGATACTACAAACGGCAAGCGTCACAATATTTTTTCGAGCGTTGAAAATAAGGCAAAATTCGAAGTCTACGATTCGGTTTTATCAGAATATGGCGTTCTTGGTTTTGAATATGGTTATTCGCTTTCAATGCCAAATGGCCTAACAATTTGGGAAGCACAATTTGGCGATTTTGCCAATGGCGCGCAGATTGTTTTTGACCAGTTTATTGCATCATCCGAAGTGAAATGGCTCCGAAAATCTGGACTTGTTATGCTTTTGCCACACGGTTTTGAAGGTCAGGGGCCAGAACATTCTTCGGCGCGACTCGAGCGTTATTTGCAAGCTTGCGCTGATGAAAATTTGCGTGTTTGCAATATTACAAATCCAGCGAATTTTTTCCACGCGCTGCGTCGTCAAGTTTTAAGCAAAGATCGCAAGCCTTTGGTGGTAATGTCGCCAAAGTCGTTATTGCGCCACAAATTGGCGGTTTCAACCTTGGCAGAATTTTGTGAATTAAATTTTAGAAGCCTAATTGGCGAAGAATCTAAAATTATTGCCGCAAACAAGGTTCGCAAACTGGTTCTTTGCTCGGGTAAAATTTATTACGATTTATTTGAAGCGCGCCAAGCCAATAAAATCAACGATATCGCCATTATTCGCTTAGAACAACTTTATCCTTTTCCAAAGGCAGAATTATTGGCGGAACTAAAAAAATATCAAAACGCCGAAATTATCTGGTGCCAAGAAGAGCCTAAAAACATGGGCGCGTGGCAATTTGTCAACGAATTAATCGAAGAAAGTTTGATTGAAGCAAAACATAAAATTGCTCGACCAAAATATGTTGGACGAATTGCTTCTGCGTCTCCGGCAACTGGTTACGCCTCGTATCACGCGCGCGAACAAAAAGCGATTATCGAAGAAGTTTTGAAATAATTTTTATCAACATTCTGCTAATTACATGGAGCGATAATGACAATTTCAGTCAAAGTAGAAGAAAGAATCAGAGCTTCCCTAAAGAAGTTTCAGCCAATATTGCAATCGGCTAAGATTAGAGACATCAATGAATCTGATACCGTGACTATTGTTGTAGATATTTTAGAGCATATATTTGGCTTTGATAAATATAACGAGATCACTTCGGAATATAGCATCAGAGGAACTTACTGCGATCTTGCTATAAAATTAGACGGAAAATTATCTTTACTAATTGAGGTTAAGGCTGTTGGTATAGATCTTAAAGATCAGCACATAAAACAAGCAACTGACTACGCTGCAAACGAAGGTATTGAATGGGTTATTTTGACTAATTTATTAGATTGGAAAATATACAAAGTTACTTTCAGAAAACCAATTGGGTGTGAACAGGTTGAGCATTTCAACCTACTAAATTTACTACCCAAAGATAAGATCACTATTGAACTTCTATCTTTGATAGCAAAAGAAGGGTTAAAACAATCGAAGCTAGAACAACACCATTCTTACAAACAGATTCTCAATAAATTTACAATTGGAGCAATTTTATTATCCGATGACGTTATTCGGAGCATTCGTAAAAAACTAAAAAGCCTTTCTATAGAAGCAAAAATCTCTGAGGATGAGATAAAAAAAGTTCTTATTAATGAGGTTATAAAAAGAGACATTTTTGATTGCGAAAAATCTCAAATAGCACAAAAACAGATTCTTAAAGCCGAGAAGAAGATCTTAAAAAAGATTACAGAAAGTAGTAGCGCGAACAATTTAATTATTAATAACTCAACCAATCTTGAAAACTAAAATGACCATCGAAATAAAAGTTCCAGCACTTGGCGAATCAGTTTCAGAAGCGACAATTGCCAAGCTTCACAAAAAAATTGGCGACTCGGTAAAAGCTGATGAACTTATTTTTGAGCTTGAAACCGACAAAGTGACCCTCGAAGTAAACGCGCCATCAGCTGGCGTGATTTCTGATTTAAAAGTTAAAGAAGGCGACAATGTCAAAGTTGGCGATTTGATTGCTTTGATGACCGAAGGTTCAACCTCTGTTATTGCCAAAGTTGCCGCGCCAACGCCAACTCAAAATCATTCCGCTTCATTTTTGCTTTCACCCGCTCCCAAAAAATTGGCGGCGGAAAATGATGTTGATGTTTCAAAAATTTCTGGAACCGGAAAAGATGGTCGCGTGACCAAAGGAGATGTTTTAGATGTGATCGCGAATGGCGCTTCCGCACAACAAACAGCGGCTCCGACGGTAACAAACGGCAAACCAACTGAACGAGTTAAAATGTCAAAACTTCGTCAAAAAATTGCCGAACGTTTGAAAGAATCACAAAACACCGCTGCTATTTTAACCACTTTCAACGAAGTCGATATGACCGCAGTTATGGCTCTTCGCGCTGAATATAAAGATGCTTTCGAGAAAAAACATGGCGTAAAACTTGGTTTCATGTCTTTCTTTGTAAAAGCTTGCGTTACCGCTCTAAAAGAGCTTCCGGCGGTTAATGCAGAAATTGATGGAACTGATATTGTTTACAAAAATTTCTACGATATCGGCGTTGCAGTTGGATCACCGCAAGGTTTGGTAGTTCCAGTTTTGCGCGAGGCAGATCATTTAAACTTAGCGCAAGTTGAAAAAGGAATTGGCGAATTGGGCGTTAAAGCCAGAGATGGAAAATTGGCGATTGCTGATTTAATGGGCGCAACTTTTACCATTTCAAATGGCGGCGTTTATGGTTCATTAATGTCGACTCCAATCATCAATCCTCCGCAATCGGCAATTCTTGGAATGCATAAAATTCAAGAGCGCGTAATGGTTGTTGGCGGCGAAATGAAAATCCGTCCAATGATGTATTTGGCGCTTTCTTACGACCATAGAATTATTGATGGTAAAGAAGCGGTAACTTTTTTAGTCAGAGTTAAAGAGCTTTTGGAAGATCCGCGCCGTTTGGTTTTAGATCTTTAGTTTTTGATGCAGCAAATCTCGTTCTATGTAACTGAATATTGGTTGCAGGTATTGATTTTGGTTTTGGTGGTGATCGGGCTACTTTTAGTTCTTCGTTCATCACCAGCCAGAAATATTGAAAATCACATTATTATTTTTGCTATAGCTTTAACGCTGATTTATTTGATACTTTTTAGCGGTTTTTTAGGAAGTTCAATCAGAACTTATTTTACCAATATTTCAAATATCTGCTTTAATTCTGGCTGTCATTTTGGAACTGGAAGTTTTGTCGATCACGATTTAGTTATTACCAATCACCACGTAATAAATAATTGTAGTAGTCATAAAATTTTTGTTCGTAGTAAAAGTTTTACTTACCGCGCCAAAGTCATTGCAATTTTGCCTCAAAATAGCGGCGATATTGCCTTTCTAAAAACTGATGGTCGTAGCAAAAACTTCATTCCTCTTAATCTTTCGCCTCCCAAAATCGAAGAGATTGTTTTTTTTCCTAATTATACATCAGAAATTGGGGTTTTTGATAAATCTAAAGGAAAAATAACAGAAATTAACGAGCGCGAAATAATGATTCTTGCTCCAAAAGAAAGAAAAGGAATTAGTGGTTCGCCACTTCTGAATAAAAATGGCGAAATGATTGGAGTAATTTGGGGCGTTTCTGGCACAATTCTTCCTAGCGCTGCGGCTACAAGAAGTGGCGTGATTCTTGATTTTGCTAAGAAAAATCAAATCCAGCTTTTTGGCAGCCAAAATCACAATAAATCTTTGTTAAAAAGAGATTTTGAAGATAGTTTGGTAAACATTGTTTGCCGCATCAACTAACAAAAACCAATATTTAAATTTTATGTTTCTGCTTTTTCTTAAATCAATTCTGATTGGACTTTCAATCGCCATGCCAGTTGGGCCAATTTCAACTTTGGCGATTAAAAACTGTTTAACTCGTGGTTTTAAAATTGGTTTTGCCACCAGTTTTGGCGCTTCAATTACTGAAGGATTTTATGGCTTTGTTGCGACGGGCGGCTTGGTTTTCATTTCAAAATTTTTAACCACTTATATTTCAGAAGTTAAGGTGATAAGCGGCTTGGCCTTGATTTTACTGGCTTTGTATGAATTTAAAACTGCTCGTAATTTTTCTTTCGCCGAAATAAAAACTAAAAAACGTGGTTTTTTTCAAACGATGTTTTTTACGTCTTTTCTTTGTTTAGGAAGCCCGATGACAATCGTGCTTTTTGTTGGCCTTTTTGCCACCATGACTGGCACGGTTTTAACTGGTCAAGAAATGTTGATAACAGTGGCTGGAATTTTTTCGGGTTCGGTAATTTGGGCTTTTGTCTTGTGCGGTAGCGTGTCGCGCATGCATCGCAAAATGTCACAACTTTGGATGGCAAGAGTAAAAATACTTGCGGGAGTGATAATTGGTAGCTTTGGAATTTATGGCATTGTTAGTGTTTTGTTTATACCAAAATAAAACTCTGATAATCCAATTTTTGGCATAAGTTTAATGGCGCAATTTTTAGCAATTTAAAATCAGGAGTAATTTTTATGAAAAAAAATCACCGCACTTTGGCAAATTTAGAGCAAACTTTAGCCAATTCTTACGCTCTAGCACTGAAAACGCAGAATTATCATTGGAATGTGACGGGTGAAAATTTTAAGTCGTTACACGAAATGTTTGGTTTGCAATATGAAGAATTGTCGCAAGCAATTGATGAAATTGCCGAAAGAATTCGCGCTTTAGGTTCTAAGGTTGATGGCACTTTTGAATATTTTCAAAAACTAAGTAAAATTAAAAGTGGCAATAAAAATTTTAATAGCAGCGAAATTTTAAAAGATTTAGCCGCTAGTCACCAAGTTTTGGTGGAAGACTTGAAAGAAGGAATCAAGGCAGCGCAAGACGAAGAAGACGAAGCAACCGCCGATTTGTTGATCGGCAGAAGCCAAGTTCACGAAAAAGCAATTTGGATGATAATTTCTAGTCAGTAATAGCTTCGCAATTACCGTTGGCAATGTAGGCGTCTAAGCCAACGGTAGTTATTTCTTTGTAGCGACTATCGCCCAAAACTCTGATTAAAGTTCCAATTGGACCTTCAGATTGAATATTAAAAAATACTCCATTTTGCTTAAATTCGGCAGCAAAACTTTCGCAAGTTTCGTCTTCGCAACGTGTGATGGTTTTTTTGGCTTTGTCCAAAATTAAATAGGCTTTGGTATCTCTTTTGTTACATTCTCTTTTGGTGCAAATGAAGCCAGTTTTTGGTTCGCACTTTATTTTTTTCCAAGCTTTGGCAACTTTGAAATAATTTTCAGCTTCTGAAAATAACTTTTGAAAATCGAAAGACTGAATTTTGGTTTCTTCGATTGGGTCTTTTTTTTCGGGAATTGAAGAGTTGACTTGATCAGTTTTGCTGAAACCTTGCGAACTCAACAAAATAAAGGTAGCAAACAGAATTGTAGTTAGAATTTTCATAAGGGTTTTTGGTTTGTTTTTGTCCCGCGCGCTCAAATGACATTTGGGGATAATAATGTTTGATTTTTTGTCTTTTGAAGAAATAAAAGATTTTTTTTTAAGAAGTCGAATCTTTTTTAAAATTGAAAAAAAGTGATGAAACTTTTTGATGCAAGACAAATTAAAAAATGACCGCAAAGCAAATTGCAATTAATCTAATTATTCAAGATTTATCTAGCTCGCAATGTTTAAATCCAAGCGCCACCAAATAAGTTT
Source organism: Rickettsiales bacterium (assembly GCA_947441695.1). Classification (GTDB taxonomy): domain Bacteria; phylum Pseudomonadota; class Alphaproteobacteria; order Rickettsiales; family UBA1997; genus UBA2645. The sequence goes on along the minus strand of CANEUK010000004.1, from coordinate 12,006 downwards.
CTGACGAATCTTTGCGAGAAGATTTTGGTTTAAAATATTTTACAATTGAAAAACTGCGACGAAGTTTTGTTAAAATTTCGTCGGAACTGCCGCCTTGAAAAATTTTACCAACAAAGCAGCCATTTTTTGATAGAATTTTTTCAGCCAAATCAAGCGCGCTTTCAAGCAAAGCAATTATTCTAATATGGTCGGTAAAAGAATCGCCCGTTGTATTGGCCGCCATATCCGAAAGCACAACGTCGCATCTTCCATAATTGTTATGAGAGATTTCTTTTAAACATGAAATTATTTTTTGAGGGGCATCATTTTCTAAAAAATCTTGGCAAAAAAACTTTACGCCAGGCAAAGAATCAATTTCTAGCAAGTCAATCGCCACAACGTTTCCTTCGCCAACTTTGGTTATGGCATATTGGCTCCATCCGCCCGGAGCGGCACCTAAATCAACAACAATTTTTCCTTTTTTAAAAATTTTAAATTTTTCGTCTGCTTCAATAATTTTAAAAGCGGCTCTACTTCGCCAGCCTTCAAGCTTGGCGCGCTCAACAAAAGGATCGTTGATTTGACGCAAAATCCATTTTTGTGAAGATTTTTTTAGGCGTTTGGCTTTTTTAAGTCTTTGCGATTTTTGCGGCATAAATATTTAGTTAAATTCTGATTGCGCTTTGAATTGTTATGAAATTTTTCTTGCTTCATCAATCAACATTACTGGAATTTGATCTTTTATCTTAAAAGCCAGTTTTGATTTAAAACAGATTAGTTCTTGATTTTTTTCGTCAAAAAATAATTCACTTTTACACAACGGACAAATTAGAATTTGCAATAGTTCTGGGGCAATTAAATCAGACATAATTTATTGAAAAAAAATTTAGACAAAAATACTTTGTCGCCCTTTATTTTTTAAACCACCTTTACTTTTTCTAAGTGAAAAAAATCTCGAAAATTGGAATTATTGGCGGCGGACAATTAGGCCGCATGATTTGTTTTTCCGCTCACAAAATGGGGCTAGAAACTGTTATTTTTACCGACCAAAAAAACTCGCCCGCTAGTTTTGCAACTAATCAAACAATTATTGCCAATTATGGCGACGAAAACGCGCTAAAACAATTCGCCCAAATGGTTGATATAGCAACTTTTGAGTTCGAAAATATTCCAGTTTCGGCAGTTAAATTTATCAATTCTCACATCGAAGTTTTTCCAAATCCAAAAATTTTAGAAATTACCCAACATCGAATTTTGGAAAAATCTTTTTTGAATTCTATTGGTGTAAAAACCACTGAATATGACGAAATTTCAAGCCTTGAAGATTTAGAAAAAAATTTAGAAAAATTTGGCAAAGCTATTTTAAAAACTGCCTTAATGGGTTATGACGGCAAAGGACAATTTGTTTTAAAAAACATTGCAGATGCCAAAAACGCTTGGTTAAAAGCTGAAAAGCAAAAACTAGTTTTAGAAAAATTTTGCCCTTTTGATTCAGAAATTTCGGTAGTTGTAGCCCGTTCAAACAAAGGAGAAATTGCCGTTTATGAACCATTAACAAACATTCATAAAAATGGTATTTTGGATGAAAGCCATTATCCGGCAAAAATTTCACAAAATTTAAAAACTAAAGCGCAAGAAATTGCTAAAAAAATTGCTGAAAAGCTAGATTTAACAGGGGTTTTGGCGGTAGAATTTTTTGTAATTGGCGAAGAATTATTGGTGAATGAATTGGCGCCAAGACCGCACAATTCTGGGCATTTTTCTATGGACGCCGCAATTACTTCGCAATTTGAACAATTAATTCGGGCAATTACCAACTTGCCGCTTGGTTCAACCAAGTTTCACTCGCAAGGTTATATGAAAAATTTGATTGGCGATGAAGTGCAAGATTTAGAAAAATTTTATCAAAATTCGTGCGCTAAAATTCATCTTTATGGCAAGTCTGAAATCAAGGCTGGTCGCAAGATGGGACATGTAAATATACTAAATCAAATTCAAACTTCCGTCGAATTTGATTTGGCATAAGTTTCAAAATTATTAACTGCCTAAAATTTCTTGAAAAATCAGGGTTTTTTAGAGGTTTCTTCAATATTTTTAAAATAAAAAATGCAGTTCGTTTCACAAAAATCGGGTTTTCTTGGAGTTGAAGAAAAATATTTAAAATCAGCAAATGACGCAAAAGTTGTGGTTGTTCCTTTTGGTTTGGAAAAATCTGTTAGTTATGGCGGCGGCACCAAAAATGGGCCAAAAGCAATTATCAAAGCCTCAAAACAAGTTGAGCTTTTTGATGAAGAATTTTGGTGCGAGCCTTTCAGAAAATATGGCGTAGCAACTTTAAAAAACCCAAAAATTGATTATAGCTCGGTGGTTAATTCGCTTGATCAGCTTGAAAAAATCACTGCTAAAATTTTAGCTGCCCAAAAATTTCCACTAATTCTTGGCGGCGAGCATTCAATAACCGCTGGCTCAATTCGCCCTTTTGTTAAAAAATATCCCGACTTGGCAATTTTACATTTTGACGCTCACGCTGATTTGCGCGATGGTTTTGACGGCGAACATTATTCTCACGCCGCAGCTTTGCGCCGTGTTATGGATCATCCAATTTCAACTTTAATTTCGTGTGGCATTCGCAACATTTCGGCAAGCGAAATACCATTTCTTGAGGCAAATCGACATCGCATTCATATGCATTTTGGCAAAGATCGCCGTAACTGGAACGCTAAAAAAATTGTCGAACCACTTAAAGGTCGTCCAGTTTTTTTAACTTTTGACTTAGATGGATTTGATTCAAGTCTGATGCAAGCAACCGGAACTCCAGAACCTGGCGGCGTGATGTGGGAAGACGCGCTCGACATAATTCGCGAAGCCAGCAAAATTTCTAATATTGTTGGTGCCGATGTGGTAGAATTGGCTCCAGTAAAAGCGCTACATTCTTGTGATTTTTTAGCAGCAAAATTGTGTTACAAAATTTTGTCTTACACTTTTTTAAATAACAAAAATGAATGAAAAATTTGTAATTGACGGAGTTGAAATACCGCTTGGAAAGCGCACGCGGGTTAATATTGACATGGGAAGTATTTACGATTTTACCGATGTAAAAATGTCGGTTGAAGTGATGCGTGGCAAAAAACCCGGACCAACCTTGTTTATATCTTCGACAATCCATGGCGACGAAATTAATGGCATTGAAATTGCACGACGCTTGCTGGCAAATAAATTGCTCAAAAATATTTGTGGCACGCTAATTGTAATTCCAATTGTTAATATTTTTGGTTTTAACGATCGTAGTCGCTATTTGCCTGATAGACGCGACTTAAATCGCTGTTTTCCTGGCATAAAAAATGGCTCACTTACTTCGCAACTTGCCTATAAATTTATGCAAGAAATTGTTTTAAAATCTGATATTGGAATTGATTTACACACTGGCGCTTTTCATCGCTGCAATCATCCGCAAATTCGCGCCAATATTTCCGATTCTAAAACTTTTGAATTAGCCAAATCTTTTGGCGCACCCGTAATTATTAATTCAAACTTGCGCGATGGCTCTTTGCGCGCGGCAGTCACGCAGTCAAATATTCCAATGATTTTATTTGAAGCTGGAGAAGCGCTTCGTTTTGACGAGGTAAATATTGAAATTGGCGTGGAAGGAATTTTAAACGTGATGCGCTCAATTGGCATGATTAGCGCCAATCCAATAAAAACTTTAAAAAAGAAAATTTTTATTGCGCGTTCAGGTTACTGGGTGCGCGCGCCTCATAGCGGAATTCACGTGGCTAAACGCCAATTGGGTAAAATTGTAAAAAATAACGAAATTCTTGGTGAAATTTCTAATCCGTTTGGCGACCAAAAAACTTTAGTAAAAGCTCATGAAAGCGGCATGATAATTGGAATATCAAATTTACCCCTAGCCAATAAAGGAGATGCCTTATTTCACATTGCTTGCGAAAAACCTGCGGCAAAATTTTTAAGCGAAAATCATATACAAGAACACTTTGATAGCGTCGATCTAATAAATATCTAAATTTGGTAAGTTGCATTTTATTTTTCCAAATCTACTTTGCCGCGCGCTTCACAAACATCCGATGGTTCATTTTAGCTAAGTTTAATAGTTTTTTAAAAACAAAAAAACTCAAAAATTTTAAAGAAATTTTCAAATGCCAAGAGCTTCAGTTATTGCCAAAAATTACGCCAAAGCCTTACTGGTAGCAGCTAACAAAAATAAATCGATCGATAAAGTTGTTTTAGAGCTAGAAACTTTCAAACAAAATTTTAGCACTAGTTTTGCGCACGAATTAAAAAACCCAGTAATTTCCAAAAATGATTTGGCAAAAATCATCGAAGAAGTCACAAAAAAATTTTCTTTAGGCGCGCTAAGTTCTAATTTTTTTGCTTCAATTGTTCGAAACAGAAGATTGAATTTATTTCCAGAAATTTACGAAGAGTTTTTGCGCTTGGTTAAACAACAAAAAAACATTTTAGAAGTTGAAGTAATCGTTGCCGTTAAAGCCCAAAAAGAGCAAATCGATAAAATTAGATCTTTAATCGAAAAAAAATACCCAAGCAAAATAATAGCAATAAAAGAAGTTGTTAGAGAGCAGATTATTGGCGGTTTTCAAATAAAAATCGGTTCAGAAATTATTGATGCTAGTTTGCAAAACCAGCTCGATAAAATTGGCAAAGAATGTTTTGCAGCAATTAACTAAATTAAACAATCAATCCCCTAGATAATTATGGAATTTAAAGTCGAAGAATTTTCAAGCATTCTACAAAAAAGTATCGAAAACTTTCACAGTTCGGCCGATTTAAAAGAAATTGGCGAAGTAATAAAAGTTGGAGACGGAATCGCAAAAGTTTATGGTATTGACAAAGTTCAAGTTGGTGAGTTGGTTGAATTTGATTCTGGCGTTAAAGGAATGGCGCTTAACCTAGAGCCAGATAACGTTGGTATTGTAATTTTTGGCGACGCCCAAAAAATTAAAGAAGGTTCAAATGTTAAAAGAACTGGCAAAATTGTTGAAGTTCCGGTTGGAATGGGCTTGCTTGGTCGGGTTGTCGATGCCTTGGGAAATCCAATTGATGGCAAAGGTGCTTTAGAAAATGTTGAAATGCGTCGCGTTGAAATAAAAGCTCCCGGAATTATTGCGCGTCAATCAGTTTCTGAACCAATGCAAACTGGTATTAAGGCAATTGACAGCCTAATTCCAATTGGTCGCGGTCAACGTGAATTAATAATTGGCGATCGCCAAACTGGCAAAACTGCAATTGTTTTAGATACATTTATTAATCAAATAAAAGCCCACGAAGAAGGAGACGAAAAGAAAAAACTTTACTGTATTTACGTGGCAATCGGACAAAAACGCTCTACTGTAGCTCAAATTGTTAAAACCTTAGAAGATGCTGGTGCCATGAAATATTCAGTGGTGGTTTCTGCAACCGCGTCAGAAGCAGCTGCATTGCAATTTTTTGCACCTTACACTGGTTGCACCATTGGCGAGTTTTTCCGTGATAATGGAATGCACGCTTTGGTGGCTTACGATGATTTAAGTAAACACGCAGTTTCTTATCGCGAAATGTCTTTATTGTTGCGTCGTCCACCGGGACGCGAAGCTTATCCGGGAGATGTTTTTTATGTTCATTCAAGATTACTCGAGCGCGCCGCTAAAATGTCAGATGCTTGCGGCGGTGGATCTTTAACCGCTTTGCCAATTATCGAAACCCAAGCGGGTGATGTTTCTGCTTATATTCCAACCAACGTAATTTCGATTACTGACGGACAAATTTTCTTAGAAACTGAACTTTTTTACAAAGGAATTAAACCAGCTGTTAACGTTGGTTTGTCAGTTTCGCGCGTTGGTTCGGCTGCCCAAACTAAGGCAATGAAACAGGTTGCGGGAACAATCAAACTAGACTTAGCGCAGTTTCGTGAACTTGAAGCCTTCGCTCAATTTGGTTCTGACTTAGATGTTGCAACCCAAAAATTACTTGATCGCGGTCGCAAATTAACTGAACTTCTGAAACAAAATCAATATTCGCCGATGGGCTTTGAAGAGCAAGTTGCCTCTATCTACGTTGGCGTAAAGGGATATTTGGATAAAGTGCCAGTCAAAGAAGTGGTAAAATTTGAAAAAGAATTTTTACGCAAACTTCATAGCTCAAATCCAGAAATTTTGACCTCAATTAAACAAGAGCAAAAAATAACTGATTCCAACGAGTTGGCCTTGAAAAAAGCCATTGAAGACTTTTTGATAATTTTCTTAAATCACGCTCCTTCAAGCAACTCCGCAAATTCTGGTCTTTCTGACAAGCTAATTCACGATAAAACTTAGTAATTTTCATGGCTAATCTAAAAATTCTCAAAACCAGAATTAAGTCAGTCAAGTCAACTCAAAAAATGACTAAAGCCATGAAAATGGTTGCTGCTTCACGCCTTAAAAAAGCAAAACAAGCAGTTGAATCTTCACGACCTTTTGCCAACAAGATTCAAGAAATGATCGAAAGTTTGGCTTCAAACATTTCTATAAAAGGCAATTTGAGCGAAAAATTTCCGTTATTAACCGGAAAAGGAAAAAGCGAAATCCATTTAGTAGTGGTTTTTTCATCAGATCGTGGTTTGTGCGGCGGTCTAAACAGCTCCACGGTAAAAATAGCAAAATCTCACATTAACAACCTTATTTCTTTGGGTCGCGAAGTAAAAATTTTTTGCGTCGGCAAAAAAGCTTACGAGCAATTAAAATCGAATTATGGCAACAAAATAATCGATAGTTCCTTTGGAGTTTTTAAAGGCATTATCGACTATAAAATTGCCAAAGATTTATCGGAAAAAATCATCGATCTTTTTAATCAAAATCAATTCGATATCTGCGAAGTGATTTATAGCAAATTCAAATCGGCAATTTCTCAAGAGCAAGTTTTAAAACAGATAATTCCGGCTCAAGTTATTATAAGCGAAGGTTCATCAAATTTAGAATCTCCTTTAAATTACGAGCCAAGCCAAGAAGAGGTTTTGACAGATCTTTTGCCAAAAAATTTAGCAATGCAGATTTATAACGAACTTCTCGAAAATAGTGCTTCTGAACAAGGAGCAAGAATGGCGGCAATGGAAGCGGCTAGCAATAATGCTGGAAAAATGATTAAAAACCTAACCCTAGTTTACAACAGAACCCGTCAAGCAAACATTACTAAAGAGCTAATCGATATTATTTCTGGTGCAAATGTTGCATAAATCAAATCAGATTCAAAAAAAACCAATCCGATCAAATTTCTGCTAATGCCCCACATTTTAAATCTAAAATCCGAAAATCTTTGGCTAAATGTTGATAAGCCAATTGGAATTTCTTCCGCAAAAGTTGTAGCAATTATTAAAAGAGTTAGTGGCGCTACTAAGGTTGGACACGGCGGAACATTAGATCCATTCGCTTCTGGAATACTTCCGATTGCTTTAAATAGAGCGACAAAAACTAGTGAAATTTTGATGGATGCCAAAAAAAAATACTTTTTTCGTATTTTTTGGGGCGAGTTTCGTGACAGCGATGATGTTGAAGGAAAGATTGTTGAGTCAAGCTTTGCAAGACCAACAACAAAACAAATAATTTCTGCCCTACCTTTTTTTGTTGGAAAAATAAAACAAGTGCCGTCACGTTTTTCGGCAATCAAAATAAATGGTCAGCGCGCTTATGAATTGGCGCGAAAAAATATTGAATTTGAAATCAAAGAACGTGAGATAAAAATTTTTTCATTTAAACTAATCTTTAATTCTTCGGAATACGGAGATTTTGAAATTGAATGCTCCAAAGGAACATATATTCGCTCAATAGCCCGCGACATATGTAAAAAAATTGGGGTTTGCGGTTATGTTTCAAAACTTACTCGACTTTCTGTGGGATTATTTACTTACGAAAAAAGAATTTCGCTTGACGTCTTAAAACTTGCAACTACTTATGGGGCGCGCTTTTGTGAGGGTTCAAAGCTTTCACTGCAAGATGTCTTAGATGGCAATCGAGCTGGATGATCTAACTTTCGAGTTCTTTACAAAATAGGGCTAAAAATTCAGGTTCTCTCAAATATCTGACTTGGGTTACAAACCCGAGTTCTAATTTAATGTTTCAAAAAATGTCTCTTCTTAACAAACCAAAAAAACAAATTATTGCTGAATTCGCTCAAGGTTCTAAAGACACTGGTTCTTCCGAAGTTCAATGTGCGATCGCTACCTATAAAATTAACAGCCTAACCGAACATTTAAAGATTCATAAAAAAGATTTTTCTTCTAAAAGAGGTTTAATAATTTTGGTTGGAAAGAGAAGAAGTTTGCTTGATTACCTAAAAAAAGAATCTCAAAAACGCTACGAAGATCTCATTAAAAAACTAGATATCAGAAAATAAACTAGGCACTACGCATCTGTTTAAAATTTAATCAAAAGCTGAAAATATGTTCAATGTCGTAAAAAAAGAAATTAATTGGAATGGAAAAATCTTATCTCTTGAAACTGGAAAAATTGCCCGCCAAGCCAGCGGATCAGTTCTAGCAAAATATGGCAACACCACAGTTCTTTGTGCAGTGACTGTTGCAAATAAAGCAGCGGAAGGAGCCGATTTCTTTCCTTTAACTGTTAACTACCTAGAAAGATCTTACGCCGCTGGAAAAATTCCTGGTGGTTTTTTTAAACGCGAAGCTAAACCAACTGATGCCGCAACTCTTACGGCTCGATTGATTGATCGCCCTATTCGGCCACTCTTTCCAGCAAATTTTTACAATGAAGTAAATGTAGTTTGCACAGTTCTATCCTACGATCCAGCTTGCACACCAGATATTGTGGCTTTAATTGCTTCTTCAGCTGCTTTGGCAATATCTGAAGCTCCTCTAACTGAACCAGTTGGAGCGGTTAGAATCGGTCATATTGATGGTCAATTTGTAGTTAACCCAAGTCAAGAAGACGTTAAGAAAGGTCGCTTAGATTTGGTTATTGCAGGCACCGAAAGCTCGATTTTGATGATAGAATCTGAAGCAAAAGAAATTTCAGAAAGCGAAATGCTAGAAGCACTAAATTTTGGTCACAAAGCTCTTCAGCCAATAATTTCAATGATTAATGAATTAAAAGCTGATCTAGGAAAAAAGAAAATAGAAGTTCTAGTTTCTGACGATTCTAAACTTAAACAAGAAATCACCAACTTCATTGGTGATCGCTTAATTTCAGCCTATAAAAAACAAGAAAAACAAGTTCGCGCTTTCGAACTTGAGGCAATTGCCGCAGACATCAAAGAAAAATTTGTCAACGAAGAAGAAGGAATTTCTGCCAACAAAATCAAGTCACTTTTTAAAATTCTTTCCCAAGAAATAGTGCGCAATGATGTGTTAAAAAATGGCATCAGAATTGATGGACGAAAAACTGATCAAATTAGACAAATTGAAATCGAAACTGGATTTTTACCACAAGTTCATGGTTGTGCTTTGTTTACTCGTGGCGAAACTCAAGCCTTAGTTGTTGCGACCCTTGGCTCAAATAAAGACGAGCAAATGATTGAAAATCTCGATCCAGGAATGTCAAAAGAATCATTCATGCTGCACTATAACTTTCCTCCTTATTCGGTTGGTGAAACTGGTCAAATGAAACCGCCAGGACGTCGTGAAATTGGTCACGGCAAACTTGCGTGGCGAGCTTTAAACCCAGTATTTCCGACTTCTGAAAATTTTTCTTATACCACCAGAATAGTTTCTGAAATCACCGAATCAAACGGATCATCTTCAATGGCTACAGTTTGCGGAGCCTCTTTAGCCTTAATGGATGCTGGAGTTCCAATTAAGTCGCCAGTTTCGGGAATCGCTATGGGTTTAATCAAAGAAGGAAACGACTACGTAGTTCTTTCTGACATAATGGGTGACGAAGATCATTTAGGTGACATGGATTTTAAAGTTGCTGGTAGCAGAACTGGAATCACCTCTTTACAAATGGATATAAAAATCAACGGCATAACCTCTGACATCATGCAAAAAGCTCTTGAACAAGCTTATGTTGGAAGAATTTATATTTTAGATAAAATGTCTGAAGCTGTTCCAGAAGCTAGAACCGAACTAAATGTCAACGTTCCCAAAGTTGAAGTTTTAACAATTCCGCAAAAGAAAATTCGTGAAGTAATTGGTTCTCGTGGCTCGGTAATAAAAGAAATATGCGCTGTTTCTGGTGCTGTTGTCGATGTTGAAGACACAGGGGTGATAAAAATTTCTTCCAATAGCAATGATTCAATAAAAAAGGCCATTGCCATGATTCGAGAAATCACTTTTGAACCAGAGATTGGTGATATTTATGAGGGTCCGGTTGTTAAGGTAATCGATGCTGGATCGTTTGTAAGTATTTCAAATAATCGTGATGGATTTATTCATATTTCCGAACTAGCTGAATACCGCGTTGATTTTGTTGAAGACGTTATAAACGAGGGAGACATAGTAAAAGTTAAAGTAATTGGCTTTGACAAAAAAGGTCGTCCAAAACTTAGTTATCGATGCGTTGATCAAAAAACTGGCGAAGATATTTCTGATCGAATCCCAAACCGTCCACAAATGATTGATGAGAGAGAGTTTGGTGGTCGTGATGATCGTCGCGGCGGCGGGGAAAGACGAGAAAATAGAGATCGTAGCAATGAAAAAGAAGATCGTGAAGGCGGTGCAACAAAAAAACGTCGCGGATTTTTTGGATAATTTTAAACCAAAATTTCAATGAACAATATCACTAAAAATATGACTTCAAAAAGTCATATTTTTAGTGATTAGGCGTTCTTAAAAATATTTAGATAATAGCCGTCTAATTACTTAATCTTCTTTCAAACATTTTTCTGCGTTATTGCTAACTAAATATAAAAAAGTTCCATTCAAAAATTAAGAAAATTGAGTTTCAAATCATTTTGGTTATTAACTAAATATATACCCAAACTCAATTGAAGTAAGTCGATTTTAATAAAAAACCAAAAATCTATTGCGGATGCATCGATTCATTCGATTTGCAGCAATTCGAAACCAACCCAAATTCAAGCGATAAGTCGAATTTGATTAAGAATGTCTCGATTAAAAAGTAGAAACAAAGAATGAGTAATCTAACTTTAACAAGTTAAATTGACTCGTTGATTTATCAAAATCGAAAAATAACATGCGCACCGATTTTTAGATTTTACAGCTTAGAACAAGTTTAAAACTAAGATCGAATTACTTTCCCCGGTAGCTCAGTGGTAGAGCAAGTGACTGTTAATCACTTGGTCGGAGGTTCGAATCCTTCCCGGGGAGCCACATCTTTTTTAGTCTTACAGCCTAAAGTCTTCAGATATTTTTTGATTTAAGCGTTAAAAATTCTAACTAATCTCCCTTTTCACCTTACACACTACCTTCTGACCAATAAAATCAATGCTCTATAGATTATCCCACCACGTGGCTTTGGAGATTTTAACCAAGGGATTTTTAAGCTGAAATTTATGCTGAAAAAAGGCGCAAAATGGAAAATTTTTTAACCTTCTTTTCCTGACTTGTCACAACCCCAAAATCCAATTTCCTAGACCCAGTAAAATCAAGGTTTTGCAAGTTAATTTTTGGTATTTTGTCGCACCAAGGTGGTATTTTTTGTAAAAATTGCGTTAGATTTGTCTCTTTAAAATAATTTAAAGGCGAATGCGTGATTTATGTTTTATGTAAGAACTAACAAAACGCTGTCAGACTCTATTTCTGTATAGGTTATAAGTTATCTGAAGCGTAAAAGAATCATCGAAGCTTATATTGGAAGCAGCAAAAATGAGAAGGAAATTTTAGAATTAAAAACGTCTGCTCGAAGTTGGATTAATCGAGCTAATAAAAATCAACTCTCACTTTTTTTGAGAGTTAAATGGTGGCGATGAGAAAGAAAAATCTAGCAGCTCGTTAATCTCAATCGATAAATGTCAATATCTCGGCTTTCGCTATCAGATGCTTTACGATGTTTTGTGGAGCTTGTCGGTTAAGTTTAAATTTCACCTAATTCCCGAATCTAAAATTCTGAATGATCTGGTTATTGC
>CANEUK010000003.1 GCA_947441695.1 Rickettsiales bacterium | reverse complement strand
TCTTTGATCCCTAGGCTTCGGGCTCTTTCTCTTTTTTACACTTCTTTCAACCCAATTGAAGAAGTCGATTTCTCTTAAAATAAAAATCTATTGCGGATGCGCCGATTTACTCGGCGAGTAGCAATTCAAAGTTTACCAAATTCGACGACGAGTCGAATTTGATTAAAACTAAATTCAAAATAATCGCCAACTTGCCCTATAATATTGGCACCGCGCTAGTTTTTAAATGGCTAAAAATCGCACCTCAAATTGCCTCGATGCATTTGATGCTACAAAAAGAAGTGGTTCAAAGAATTGTCGCCAAGTCGGGCGAAAAACATTATGGGCGACTGGCGGTGATGATAAATTTTTTGTGCCACACCAAAATGGTTTTTTTAGTGAACAACTCGGTTTTTACGCCGCCGCCAAAAGTGACTTCGGCAATTGTCGAAATTATCCCGCGCGTCAAACCTTTGGCGGATGTTGAATTTGAAAAATTAGAAAAAGTTGTTGCCGCCGCTTTTAACCAAAGGCGCAAAATGCTGCGCTCAAGCCTAAAAAGCGTTTTTGGCGACAAGGCCGAAAATGTTTTACAAAACGCTGGAATTAAACCCGATTTGCGCGCCGAAAATTTGACAATTGAAGAGTTTTGCCAGTTGGCGAGGCAATTTTAAATTCAAACTTGGTTTGAAGAATTTGAGTTTGATTGAATTGCTGCGCTTTCGAATGATTACTCGCAAATTTAATTTCTTTTTTAATTGAGTTTTGTTTTGGTGAAAAGTTTTTGATTTAGCAACGACCACCTTTTTCGCCGCCTTCTTTGCTGGCAGATTCGTTATCACGCGCAATCTCTGAAAAAGATTTTTCTTCGCCTTTGCGCGACGGATATTTTGCGGCAAAATTGCCAGCTTTTTCGTTGGCTTGAACTTGGTTTTCTGCCATTTTTTCTTTTGTCCAATCATAAATCTTTTCAGCAATTTGAACGGTAGAACCTTGAGAATGTTCATAAACGGCATCGGCTTTTACCTTTACGCCAAGCGAAATTGAATTTTGACCATCTTCAAAACCAAGCTCATTGGTTAAAAATTCTTTTCCCGCTCTCAAAATATCAAAAGTGCCACGCATTTTTGATTTATGTTCAATCTCTGGATTTTCATCAGCGACACCTTTCATATCGCGAAATTTTATTCTGACTTTATCGCTGACTTTATCGCCAAATTCATTTTCTATTTCTTTGTCGCCAAATTTACCAATAGCTTGATAAACCTCAACTTGGCTCAAAGTTCCTAAATTTTGCGAAGGATTTGTCGCGTTGCTTCCAAATATTTCTGCATATTGCGTGAATGGAAAAAACCCGTCCCTTTCATTGCCAGAATTTTCATTTTCCGCTTGCTTGTTTCTTTTGCCCATTCTTTTGGTTAATTCTTTGACCGGAACATGCGCCACGGCTACAAAAGTTGGGCAATTATGATTTTTTTTGGCTAGATAGTTTTTAAACTCTTCAACCTCGTCTTTTTGACTCGGAACCATATCAAGAATTGTTGGTTTGCCATTTTTAGAATTTTCAATTGCCTTATCAAAAATGCTTTCTTCGAAAATAGATTTGGCTTTTTCTTTGAAGTTATTTGGATTTTCTTCAGCCAATGTTTTTAAAATTTTTAATGATTCTTCGTCAAAACGACCTTCGGTTTCTGCTAAAAAATTACCAAGTTTTTTATCAAATTCTTCGCCAATCAGATTCAAAAGTTTGCCAGTTTTATTATCCTTAACCTCACTAAAATAGATGCCAGCAATGATATTTCTGACATGTGGAAACTTTGGCTCAATGTTTAAAAATCTTTGATCGTCTTTTAATAAATCTCGGCAACGCACCGTGTTATCATCAAATTGCTTGTCTGTTCCCCAAACTTCCAAACCCAAGTTTTTTATGATTTTTTCTTGGTTCAAAATTTGGTCACAAATTGTAGTTTTTCCAGCGGTAGAAGTTCCAAGCAAAAATATTATCGGAGCGTTATTTGGCATAATTCAAAAAAACTTAAGTTACAAAAAAAACCCGACCATTTTTGTAGTCGGGTTTTTTTTTAAGAGTCAAAATAACTTTTGGCAAAAATGGGTTTGAAAAAAATTTTCTTAAAATAAGAGAATCAATTGCAGATGCGCCGACACAAAGTGTAACTCGCTCAAATTAATTAAAAATTTGCGAGTGATTACTCGTCTGCGTAAGAAATTCAATCAAACCTAAATCAAACAAAGTTTGAATTTAATTAGCGCGAGTAAAGCTCGGTAACCAAACCCGGTTGCATTTCAATTGCATAAGGAACTTCGGCAAATTTTGGTTTGGAACTCAATTTTGCGGTTAGGGTTTCTTTGTCAAATTGCATGTAGGTTGGAATATCTCGCTCCATTTTATCAATTGCATCAATTACAATTGCCAGTTTGCGCGACTTTTCGCGAACTTGAACCACGTCGCCAATTTTCACACGATAAGAAGCAATATTTACAACTTTTCCATTAACGGTTACGTGCTTGTGATTAACAAATTGTCTAGCGGCAAAAACCGTTGGCACGAAATTGGCGCGATAAACAATTGCATCGAGCCTGCTTTCAAGCAAAGCGATGAAGTTTTCGCTGACGTCGCCTTTTGATTTTGAAGCTAGGGTAAAAGTGTTGAAAAATTGTTTTTCTGAAATGTTGCCGTAGTAGAATTTTAATCTTTGTTTGGCTTTTAACTGATTGCCATAATCGCTAACTCTGCCGCGCGAAGAGGCTCCATGTTGGCCGGGTTTGAAATTTCTTTTAAGGTATGGATCTTTGGCTTGACCCCAAAGGCTGCCGCCTAATTTGCGACTGAATTTTTTTTTGGCGTTAACTCTTTTTGTCATTGTTTTGGATGATTTTTTGCAATTGCTATTCCCGTTGGTTTTTCAGGAGTTCGTTTTTTTAAAAAAAACGATTTGCCGTGAAAAATTTTAAAAAAACTGACGTTTTTAAAAAGGGTTTTTTGCTTTGAAAGCGAAGAGCGCGCATTGTGAAAACAGAAATCTCTTTGTCAACAAACTTCAAATCTCATTAGATTTTTGACCAACTTTAAGATTGGTAGATTGCGGTGAACTAACGTTGGTTTTGGGTTTTATTAACTCTTCGATATTTGCAATTCCGGCTTCTTGGCTCAAAGCCTTAAAATTGGGGTTTTTATCCAAACCATCTTCGCGCATTTTGGTAAAATCTAAATTTTCTAAAGCATAATTTGGTGGAATTCTTTTTAGCGAGATTCCAACAAATTTAGCGGCGGTTTGAGAGGGCGTAAACATTCTTAGTTTTTCGGTCTCTTCTTGAAAAAATTGAGAAAAATTTAAAACTCTTTTTAGTAAATTATTTTGATTTTTGTTGGGAAAAATCAGTTTTAAATCTTTTCTTAATCCATTTTCGTTTTCTGACGAACCTAGACCGTTATTTTTAAGAGCAATCATCATTGCAACCGCCGCTTCATTTTTAGAGATTTTGCTTTTATCTATCGAATTTTCTAAGGCTTCTAAAATAATTTGACGCGAACGATCTTTGGCATCTTTGGGCAAAGATTTGTTGTCGCTTGAAAAATCAAATCGATCGTCCTCAAATTCCTTTGCAATGCCTGAAAGAGTAAGGTGAAACAGATTTAAATCGTTAGCATTGGCAATTTTTTTAGTTTCTAATGCCAAATTTCTTAATTGATTAGAAGCGAACAAATTTTGAGAAGTAATTACATTTACCGATTTAACTTTTATTGGAAACTCGAATGACTCTAACAAAATTTCTTCTTCTTTTTTAGGGCTTTCTAACGAAGGTTCTTCAATAGCACTTTTTTTAGAATTTTGCCCCAAAACCAATGCTTTTTCAGTAATTTGTTTTGGGTTTAGGGGAAAAATTTCTAGGTTGGGAAATATTATCAAACTAAGAAAAATTTGGTCTTGTATAAGATCAAAAAAATCGATAATTTTTTTATTTTCCTCACTAAATTCTTCTTTTTCTGCGTTAATTTTTAATTCAAAATTTTCAGAGCTTTTGCAAGAAAAAATATTTTTGTTAAACTTAATCGTAAAAATATTTTTAAAACCTAAAGATTGGTGATCAGCAATTGAAAATTCGATAAATCCTTCTTTATCTTGATATTTTTCATAAAACTCTTCTTTGCTGATTGTGTTTTTTTGCGTTTCTTGATTTTCCTGGTTTTTAGAAGTTTCGTTATAGAGAGCATCTTTTAAAAGCTGCGCTTTATATAAATTTTCATCCAATTGATTTATTAAATAATCGAAACATGTTTTTATTTGATTTTCTTCCTCTTCAACTCTTGGAACAAGTTTTGAGTTTGCAAATATCGAGAATAAACGAGACTTAATTGGAGCTGAATTTGCATCATATTTCTGCCTCCTTTCTTTATTTAACAAGGTTTCTTTGGCTTCGTTGATTGCAACCCAACTTAATTCAGCTTTTTTTCTTTCAAAGTTAGTAATTTGTGAAGAAAGTTTGTCTGGATGAAAAGTTAGTGATTTTCTGCGAAAGGCTCGATTTATTTCTAATTCGGTAGCATTTTTATCGACGCCTAAAATTTCGTAGCAGTTTTTTTTCTTTAGTGATTCTCTTAATTCTTTTTCTTCGATTTGTTGCTTATTAAGTTCTTGAATAATTGGCCCTTTCATAAAACTTACCTATTTTTAAAATTAAAAAACGAACGCAAAAACTATTCAAATCAAAAAATGACAAGAACAATTACAATTGCTTACGGAGACGGAATTGGTCCTGAAATCATGGACAGTACTTTAAAAATTTTAGCAAGTGCTAAAGTTGATTTAAAATTTAGTGCCATTGAAGTTGGTAAAAAAATTTACGAGAAAGGTTTTAACTCGGGTCTTATGCCGTCTGCTTGGGAAGAACTTTCCAGCAGTAAAATTTTATTGAAAGCACCAATTACAACTCCGCAAGGTGGCGGTTATAAAAGCCTTAATGTTACTTTGCGAAAAAAGTTGGGTTTATTCGCCAATGTGCGACCCGTAAACTCATTTCATCCTTTTATTGCCACCAACTTTCCCATAATGGATGTGGTAATTGTGCGTGAAAACGAAGAAGATCTCTACGCCGGAATTGAATATCGCCAAACCGACCAAACCTACGAATGCCTAAAATTAGTAACTAAAAAAGGCTGCGAAAAAATCATTCGCTACGCTTTTGAATATGCTTTGGCAAATAATCGCAAAAAAGTTAGCTGCTTTTCCAAAGACAATATCATGAAAATGACTGACGGAATTTTTCACAAAACTTTTGACGAAATTTCTAAAGAATATCCGCAAATTCAAAACGATCATTATATCATCGACATAGCTTGCGCAAAGCTTGCGGCGCGTCCCGAAATTTTTGACGTAATTGTGACAATGAATCTTTACGGCGACATTATTTCTGACATTGCGGCAGAAATTTGTGGATCTGTGGGTTTGGCGGGTTCGGCAAATATTGGTGAAAATTACGCCATGTTTGAAGCAATTCACGGATCGGCACCAGATATTGCGGGGCAAAATATTGCTAATCCAACTGGCTTAATTAACGCCGCCATAATGATGTTGGTTCATGTTGGACAAAGCGAATCTGCCTGCAAAATTAGAAACGCGCTCTACAAAACTATTGAAGACGGTTTTCACACCGCCGATATTTATAACGCCAAAACCAGCAAAGAAAGGCTTGGTTGCGCAGAATTTACTCAAAAAATAATTGAAAATTTAGGTGAAAAACCAACTCAACTTAAAATCGCAAATTTTTCTAACTCCACAAAAAAAACCGAAATCAAAGCTGAAAATTCAGTAGAAATTTCAGAAAAAAAATCTCTTATCGGATTTGATTTATTTATCGATTGGCAATCTGATTTTGATCAGCTTTTGGCAAACCTAAAAACTATGGAAAGCGAAAACCTCGAAATAAAAATGATTAGCTCCAAAGGCTTGTTATTGTGGCCTTTAAGCGATAAACACATGATGCCAAATTATACAAAAGGTTTAACGGTTTTGCGCTTTGTTGGCAAAGGAATTACCGGCAAATCAAGCAATGAAATTATCGATTCAAACAAGACAATCTCGCAAGAAAATATAGTGGAAATGCTAACGATTTTAAACGAAAAAAAATTTGATTTCGTAAAATATGAAGGACTTTATTTATTCAATGGCAAACCCGGCTACACTTCTGGCCAAGGCGAGTAAAAAAATTCAAAACCAATGAAAGAGCAATTTGACTTCAATAAAATTTTAAAAGTAGCCGAAACAACTTTTGAAAGTTCAAGCTTTTATTGGCAGTCTTTGCCTATCATTTTCTGCCTTGTTTTGGCTTATTTATTTTACACTTTGGGGCGAAAACTCATTTTACCAAAAATAATTTCTTCAACTTTTAAAAAAAACATCGCTTTAAACCGCTTGATTACACGCTATTCTTTGGCGATGCTTTATCCACTTTCTGCGGTTATTTTTGTTGGATTTGGACTGATAATTTATTCGCAGTTTTTTAAAGAAACCGTTGTTTTTTCGGCAACCCTAAAACTTGTTGCGCTGTTTTTATTCTTACGTTTTTTACGAATTTCATCGAACAATAATTTTATTGCTAACGCTGCGGGATTTTTTTTAATGCCCAGCTTAATTCTTGATATTTTTGGATTATTCGACTCTACAACCATCTATCTTGACACGCTTGCTTTCAAAATTGGAAATATCCGAATTTCGGTCTATTTGGCAATAAAAGGATTTATTGTTTTGTTGGTTGTTTTTTGGCTTTCAAATTTGGTTAGCAAAAAAAGTAAATCTTATCTCGATAATTCTAAAAACATCAAAGTCAGCACCAAAGGAATCATAAGTAAATTTATCGACATTTTAGTTTATTCTGTGGTTGTAATTGTGTTGCTAAAAACTTTTGGCGTAGACATGACAACTCTTGCAGTTATTGGTGGCGCGGTTGGTGTTGGAATTGGATTTGGTTTGCAAAAAATTGCCTCAAACTTTGTTAGTGGCATTATTTTACTTTTTGAAAAATCTGTGGAAATTGGCGACATTATCGAAATTGATAATGGCAATATTTACGGCACGCTCAAACGTTTTGGTGGTCGCTACGCTTTGGTTGAAACGATGGATGGCAAAGAAATTATGATTCCCAATGAAGAATTTATTATTAACCGAGTTACAAATTGGACTTATTCCAACAATCGCGCCCGCATCGAAATCAATTTGGGCGTGGCTTATGGAACCAATCTTGAACTGGCAAGAGAAATTCTGATTAACTGCGCCAAAGAAAATCCACGATGCTTAAGTTATCCCGAAGTTGAGTGTTTTGTAACCCAGTTTGCAGAATACGAAATCAGGTTCACGCTTTACTTCTGGATAAGCGATATAATTCATGGTCGCATGGGACCAAGAAGCCAAGTCTTGATGAGTATTTGGAATAAGTTCAAAGAAAATCAAATCGAAATCCCGCTTCCTCAACGCGAGGTTCGAAACATCAACTTAAATTAGAATTTTGTTTTAGTTTAATTCTCTTTGTGAATCCGAACAAATAATGCGCTAAAATGAACTTTTAAAGTTTTTAGAAAGTTCGGCACTTCTTTTTTCGATAACGTCTTCAAGTTTAGACATAAATTCTTGTCGAGAAAGACCTTCTTCAATTGCTGGCAAAAATTCTAAAATAATTTTACCGGGGTTTTTTGTAATGTTTTTCTTAGGCCAAAAAACTCCAGAATTAAGAGCCGCAGGAACAACTCTAACATTGCAAGACGCGTAAAGAGCCGCAATACCCGATTGATAAGGATATTTTTTAGATGATTCTCCAACCGGAACTCGCGTGCCTTGTGGAAATAAAATGATGTTTTGATTTTGTGCTAAATATTTTTTGCTTTGTTTAATTAAAGCCTTTAGCGCGCTTGCTCCTCCTTTGCGATCAACTATAATTCCGCTCATTGCGGTTAAAAACCAACCATAAAATGGAATTTTCAATAGCTCTTTTTTAAAAGCATAAACTGGGCGATTAAAAACCAAATGCATAACAATGGTTTCCCACATTGACTGATGTTTGCAGGCAACAATAAAAGGCTCTTTTGGTAAATTTTCTAAACCAACAATCTTGTGATCAATTTTGCATATTTTTTTTAAAACCCACAATCCAACTTTTGCCCAAACTTTGGCACCATGATCAGCCAGTTTTGGGTTTTTAAAAATAAAGGCAGGAAAGTAAATAATTGGAATTAAGACGCCCCAAATGTTTATGAAAAGCCAAAAAATAAAGGAACTAATAAATCTCATCTTGGTAATTTATACTTGGTCAAATTCGAATTAAGTTAAATCTAAAAAAAATTTCTTTTTAAAAGTTATCTTTTGGTCAGAGAAAATGGAACTGTCTCAAATCCGCTTTTGCAAAAAAAGGAAATAGCGAAGTATTTTTGAAGAAAAAGATAGGTTCGCGACAGTTCCAAAATCTCAAACTATCTTCCGTAAGTTGCTTCAAAACTAGCTTTGGCTAGAACATTTTGATTTATCATATAGCCCGCAAGTGCGGCAGTTGCTGATTGAGGCACTTCTAACTTTTCAACTTTTAGGGCAAAAACTGTAAAAATATAGCGATGCGGTTTATCGCCTTTTGGAGGACAAGGGCCGCCAAAATTGTGAACTCCGTAGTCATTGCGAATTTGGCTAATGTTGTCATTTAAGCTAAATTTATCTTGAGAGGCAAAACCGGCGGGCAGTTTTTTGTAATTTGATGGAATGTTGATTGCTAAATAATGCCACCAACCGCTTCCGGTTGGGGCGTCGGGATCATAAACCGTTAAGGCAAAACTTTTGGTATTAAGTGGCGCATTTTGCCAAGAAATTTGTGGTGAAATGTTTTTGCCTTCGCATCCAAATCCATTAAAAACATGTTGGTTGGCGATAGTTGAATTTGGCTTGATGTCGTTGCTGCTAATTGAAAAATCTTTGGCGTGACTAATTGAGCAAGAAACAAAAAATAAAGCAAAAATCAGTGATTTTATTTTCATAAATATTTTAAAAAAAATTTACAGATTGAGAAAGGTTGGTTCTTGAACAAAAAATAATGTAAAAAAACCAAAAATTCACGTAGGAACTTAATTTCGCAAAAACAAGGTTAACCCAAAAATTCAGTAATTTTTTCGCAGGCTTTGATTAGCGCGCTGGCTTTGTTTAGGCATTCTTGATATTCTAACTCGGGGTTCGAATCAAACACCACGCCCGCGCCAGCTTGTAGAAAAATTTTGCCGTCTTTAATTAAGGCAGAACGCAAAGTTATACAGGTTTCCATTTCTCCGTTGCTGGCAAAATATCCAACGCAACCAGCGTAGAAAGAGCGTTTAGTTTTTTCAATTTCTTCAATAATTTCTATAGCGCGAATTTTTGGCGCGCCGCTTACGGTGCCAGCGGGAAAGCCAGAAATTAAAGCATCCAGCGCATCTAAATCGTCGCGCAAAATTCCTTCAACATTTGATGAAATATGTATAACGTGCGAATAATTTTCGATAACCATTTTTTCGGTAACCGCTACCGAACCTTCTTTGCAAACCTTACCAACATCGTGGCGACCCAAATCAATCAACATTAAATGTTCGGCAACTTCTTTTTCATCGCGCAAAAGTTCGTCGGCAATTTTTTTATCTTCAGCAGAATTTTTGCCACGCAAACGAGTTCCAGCGAGTGGTCGAATGGTAACTTTTTGATTTTTTAGCGACACCATAATTTCCGGACTCGAGCCGCTTAAAACAAAATCATCAAACTTTAAATAAAATAAAAATGGCGAAGGATTAACTGCGCGTAAGGCTCGATAAAAGGCAAATTCGGGCAATGATTTGTCAAAATTTGCGGTAAATCTTTGCGACGGCAAAGCCTGAAATATGTCGCCATCGGTGATATACTTTTTAACCTTCTCAACTGCGGCGCAATATTCTTGTTTAGTGTAATTTGAAGAAAACTGAAAGTCTTTTGCAGCCTTGTTTGGCAATGATTGGTAAGGCTCGTTTAGAATTTTTTCGACGCGTAAAATTTTATCTTTTATCTCTTGGTAGTTTTGCTTGAAAAAAACAGGCGCGCAAATCAAGGCGCAATCAAAAAGATTATCAAAAACTACAATAATTTGCGGGCGAATAAAAATACTGTCAGCAATTTTGGTTTCGTCGGGCAAGTTATGATTCGGAATTTTTTCCATTAAACGAATCATGTCATAGCCCAAATATCCAAAAATTCCTGAACAAACTGATGGCAATTGGCTTGAGCCATAATTTAGCAAGCTCCAATCAATTGCTGAATTTTTGATTAAGCGACGCAAGTTTTGCAAAACATCTTCGTCTGAAAGATTATTTTCGGGTAAAAAATTTTCTGGATTTTTATCAAAATTGGTGTTGATGAAAGATTGTTTCCCAACGCATTTCCAAATCAAATCTGGCATAAAACCAAGAACCGAAAAACGACCTTTATTATTGCCGTTTTCGGCCGATTCAAACAAAAAACAATTACTAGGAAAATTGCCAGAAATCTTTAAAAAAGCCAAAACTGGCGTAATTGTATCGGCAGAAATTTTTTTGAACAAAACCGTGGAGCCGTTTTTTTCTAACGCTTCTTCAAATTGCTCTTGAGAAAAATTAAAACTCATCTTTTTGCTCTTTTTTTCCCATGATATTTTCATTAATTTTTACGGGATTTTTTTTGAGCAAAAACTTATTATATTCTTGCATAATTTCTGTTCTAAAGCTTTCTGACGTTGATTTCTTCGCCTCTTCAAATTGGATTGAACTTATTGAAGATTTTTTTATTTCGCTCAAAAACGCTATAATAAATTCTTGCGATTGACTAGGTAAAACCGATGTAGCTTGACCAATTTTTAATCCAAATAATTCATCTAAAAACGGACTTTGGTAAGGAATTTTTTGACCTTGAAAATCTTGATAGACAAAGCGAGAAAACTCACGATTTTTTTCTAATTTAATTTTATATTTAGCAGCAATTTGGGCGATTTGACTTGGATTTGCTTTTATTTCGCCTCCAATTTTTTGCGCTAAATTTTGCAATATTTGGTTTTTTTTGCGCTCTATCAAGTCTTGAAGTGCTTGATTTTTAGCTTCGGCAAAATCTTTTTGACGAGCAGCGACTATTTCTTCAACTTTTATAGAATAAAATTCGGTTGGATTTTTAGCATAAAAAATTTTGGAAGTTTGACCCTTTTTTAAATCGAAAGCATTTTTGACAAAATTAGGAAATTCTTTGATTTCGTCGATTATTTTTCCTTCTTTATTTTTGCCGCTTGAATCAATTTCAATCGCTTTTGAACTAACTTTTAAACCAAATTTTTTGGCAACTTCTTGCAAAGATTTTGAAGTTAAAAGTGCGTCGTCAATTTCAGAAATTTTGTTTTGTAGAACCTTTTTTTCGCGATCCAAAAGCAATTTATTTTTTAGGCTAGCTTTTGCTTCGCTCAAAGAAATTGGGCGGGGTTTTGTGATTTCGGTTGTTAAAAAAATATGAAATCCAAGCGGACTTGATAAAACTTCACTTCTTTCATTCAAACCAAGTTTAAAAGTTGGTTCGGCCAAATCGGGAATAAAATTTTGTTTAGTAATTTTTGAGATCAAAATTGATTTCAAATCTTTTTTTTGAAAATCCTTGGCAAGCTTTGCAAATTCTACTTTTGCTGTTGTTTTGTCTTGAGAAGTTTTTGTGTCAAACTTTTGCAAAAAATCTTTTGCCAATTCTTCTTTTTCAAACAAAATGTGATAAAAATCGCGATATTCTGGGGTTAGAAAAAATTCTTTGTTTTTTTCATATTCAGATGCGATTTCTTCATCAGAAACTCGCAAATCTTTGTCAAAATCTTTGGTGGAAAAATAAACGTAAGAAACTTGGCGCATTTCTGGCGAATTGTAAGATTGCTTATTTTCTTCAAAAAACTTTTGCAACTCTTCTTCTTTTGGAATTGAAACATTTTCAACATTTTTGACAGAAATTGTTGCAACATCAGCCAAACGTTTTTCTTGTTTGAAATTCTCTCTTTCAATAACTTCTTGGTAATTAAGCGGAGACGCCATTGACAAGGTTTGAAGTATCATTGTTGCCTTTACATCATCGGCAGTTTCGCTGAAATATCTTTCTTCGTCTAATCCATTTTTGGCAAGAAACTTTTTAAATGTTTCGTTATCAAACTTGCCTTCTTTATTTTTAAAATTTGGATCTTTTGCAATATTTGCTAAAATTAGCTTTCTGCTTGCTTCAACGCCAAGGTCTTTATGCAATTTATCAATCATAATTTTATTGACTAAGCGACCCAAAACATCTGATTTAAATTGCTGCGATTCAATGTATTTCAAGGCTTCTTCGCTTTTGCTTGAAGCTAGAACAATTTCTTGGTCATTTTTTATGGCTTTTAAAAAAGCACTTTGACCAATTGTGGTATTGCCAATTTTTACCACCCAAGAATTAGGAGATTTTAAAGCAAATTCGCTAATTCCAACCAAAGCAAAACTTAGAATCACAACACCTAAAAAAATTTTGAAAAAGATGCTGTTGACCAAATTGCGAAAAAATTGCATTTTAATTTGAGATTTAATTTTTGAATTAAAGGTGAAGATTTTTTTTAAAAAAAATAATTTAAGAGCCGAACTTATGTCCTTTTAAATGCTTTTCAAGACGCGCTTAAATTTTGTTTAAAATTACAATTTGCTTGGATTGCGTCTCAAAAGTTGCTTTCAACAACAACCGTTTTTTTACAAATCAAAAAGCAAAAACTCGCAGTTTTTTAGCGAACTTAGCTTAATTTCTTTTTCATTTTCAATGGCTACGGCGTCATTGTTTTCAAGCTTTAAGTCGTTAATCAACATTTCGCCACAAATCATTTGTAACCAAATTTTACGATCTTTTTTTATGGCAAAGTTTATTGTTTTTGGTGTTGTAAATTTGCCAATAAAAATTTCGGCATCTTGATTTATTTTAATTGAACCATCGCGCCCCAAGCCCGAAACCACAAGCGTTAAATCGTTTTTGTCCAATTCAGAAGCAAAAGATTTTTGATCATAGCGCGGCGCGACCTGAAGTTTTTTAGGCAAAATCCAAATTTGCAATAAATGTGTTTCTTGGTTTTTTTCGTGATTAAATTCTGAATGAAAAACTCCTGTTCCCGCGCTCATAACCTGAACTTCTTTAGGTAAAATTATTGAAGAATTTCCCATTGAATCTCGATGAGAAAGCGCGCCAGAAATTACATAAGTAATAATTTCCATATTATTGTGCGGATGCTCGCCAAATCCAGCTCCGCCAGAAATTTTATCTTCGTTAATCACGCGTAAATTGCCAAAACCCATGTGATTTTTATCAAAATAATTAGCAAAAGAAAATGAATGCCAAGATTTTAACCAGCCATGATTCGCAAAACCGCGATCGTTAGATTTTCTGATTTTTATCATTTGTTTGTTTGTAAAAAAATATTGTCTTTTTTAGGTTGTTTTCACTTCGCGCAACTTACAATTAAAAAAACAAAAATTCCCATGAAAACCTTAGTCGTAAAATACTTTCCAAGTGGCGTCAATTCTAACACCAAAAAGCTTTTAGATTTGTTTTTAAACGAAATTAAAAACCAAAATATCGAAACTGTCGATTTGTTAAAAGAGCAAATTTCAACATTCAACGAATCTTCCATACAAGCTTATTATAAGCGCAATTACGGCGGTCAAAAATTAAACGAAGCCGAGGCAATTCTTTTACAAAAAAACGACCAATTAATTGCCCAATTAAAATCTGCCGATGTTTTGGTGATGGCTTATCCAATGCATAATTTTGGAATGCCCGCCGCTGTGAAAGCTTATTTAGACGCAGTAATTTTTAATGGCGAAACCTTTGAAATGGGCAAAAAACTAATGGCGGGCAAAAAAGCTTTAACCCTTTTTTCTGCTGGCGGAATTTATTCTGACGAAGTTTTTGACGCCAATTATCCAAACTGGAACACCATTGCGCTTTTAAGCAAAATCAATTTTGGTTTCATGGGTTTTGATGAATCACAAACATTTTCTACTTCGTTGCGCGACCCTCAAACCCAAGCCGAAAGACTTGAAAATATGAAAGAAAAAATTCAAGAACTGGTCAAAAAATGGTATTAAAAACATTAAGTTAAAATCTAAACTTCTTCGCCAGCGGCTTTTGCGCTGGCCCAAGCCCATTGAAAATTAAAACCACCAAGCCAACCAGTTACGTCCAAAACTTCGCCGATAAAAAATAAATTCGGCACCAATTTTGTTTCAAAAGTTTTAGAAGAAATTTGATCAACATTAATTCCGCCCAAAGTTACTTCGGCTTTAGCATAACCTTCGGTGCCGTTTGGTAAAATTTCAAAATAATTTACCAAGCGCGCAATCTCGTTAATTTTTTGGTTAGAAAAATCAGCTAAATTTCCGCTAAATCCACTTTTTTGCGCTAAATAATTGGCCAGACTTTTCGGCAAAAATGTTGCTAAAAATGTTGGTAATTCTTGTTTTGGTTTAGATTTTTTCTCTTCCTGAATTTTTAAAAAAATATCAATTTCGGGTGCTAAATTTATGGTAATTTTATCACCATGTTTCCAGTAAGACGAAATCTGCAAAATCGCCGGACCACTGATTCCGCGATGAGTAAAAAGAATTGCTTCGCGAAAACTTATTTTGCCGCAAGCAACAATTGCATCCACCGAAACGCCGGCGAGATTTATAGTTTCTTTTAGCATTTTTTCATCAAGCGTAAATGGAACTAAAGCCGGAGTTGTTTGAATAATTTTTAATCCAAATTGCCGCGCCACATCATATCCAAAGCCAGTTGCGCCCATTTTTGGAATTGAAAGTCCGCCAGTTGCGATAACTAAAGATTGGCAATTTATTTCTTCATTTTTGATTTTTAGTTCAAAAAATTCTGATGTTTTTTTTATGTCTTCAGCCGCGCTTTCAAGCCTTATTTCAACATTTCCTTCCGCACATTCTTTCAGCAACATTTCAATAATCTGGCGCGATGAAACATCACAAAATAATTGCCCCAAAGTTTTTTCGTGAAAAGCAATTTCATGTTTTTTTACCATCGCAATAAAATCATGCTGCGTAAAGCGTTGCAAAGCAGAAACACAAAAATGCGAATTGCTGGAAATGAAGTTTTTTGCAGTTGTAAAAAGATTAGTAAAATTACATCTGCCGCCTCCCGAAATGCGGATTTTATCACCAACAGCTTTGGCGTGATCAAGCAACAAAACTTTACGACCTCTTTTCCCCGCAACTCCCGCGCACATTAATCCCGCAGCGCCTGCGCCGATAATTACAACATCATAAATTTTGATCGCCATTAACTTTTAAAAACCTGTTTAAAAATATGATCAATATTTTTGGTATGATATGTTATATCGAAAATTTCTTCGAGTTTTTTTACACCTAATTTATCAACAATTTCTTGGTCAGATTTTAATAATTCTAAAAAGCTCGTCGCCTCACCAGCCCAAATTTTCATGGCATTGGTTTGCACAATTTTATAAGCATCTTCGCGGCTGATTTTTGCCTCTTCAATCAAGGTTAAAAGCACGCGCTGCGAAAAAACTAAACCGCCTAATTTGTCGAGGTTTTTTTGCATGTTTTTTTCGTGAACTACCAAATTGTCAATTAAACCAACCAAACGATTAAGTGCGAAATCGAGCGTAATTGTTGAATCGGGCGCAATCATTCTTTCCACCGAAGAATGCGAAATATCGCGCTCATGCCAACTGGCAACATTTTCCATTGCCGGAATTACCGCGCTTCTAACCATGCGCGCCAAACCAGTTAAATTTTCACTTAAAACCGGATTTCTTTTATGCGGCATTGCTGAAGAACCTTTTTGACCTTTGGCGAAAAATTCTTCCGCTTCCAAAACTTCAGTGCGTTGTAAATGACGAATTTCAATTGCTAGATTTTCAATTGATGAAGCAATAACTCCCAAAACCGCGAAATAAGCGGCGTGGCGGTCGCGCGGAATAATTTGACTGGAAACCGATTCTTCCTCCAAACCCATTTTTTGGGCGACATATTTTTGCACAAAAGGATCAACATTGGCGAAAGTTCCAACCGCGCCCGAAATTGCACAAACTGAAATTTCTTTTTTTGCTTCTTTTAAGCGGCGCAAATTTCTTTCAAATTCGGCGTAGAAGCGCGCCAATTTTAATCCGAAAGTCACCGGTTCAGCATGAATTCCGTGCGAACGACCAACGCAAACGGTGTTTTTATGTTCAAAAGCGCGTTTTTTTATTGCGCTTAAAAGCCTTTCTAAATCATCAATTAAAATGTCGGAAGCTTGCGAAAGTTGCGCCGAAAGGCAAGTATCAAGCACGTCGGAGCTTGTCATTCCAAGGTGAATGAAACGCGAATTTTCGCCGACTAATTCGGCCAAATGAGTTAAAAATGCGATAACATCATGTTTGGTTACAGATTCAATTTCATCAACGCGCGCCGCATCAAATTTTCCGCCCGCTTTGGCGAAATTTTCGCGAATGCGCGAGGCGGAACCTTTGTCGGCAACGCCAAGTTTTTCTAGCGCTTCAAGCGCGTAAATCTCAATATCAAACCAGATATTATATTTATTTTCTTGCGACCAAATTTTGGTCATTTCAGGTCGGGAATAGCGAGGGATCATGGTTTTGAAAAAAATTGATTAGATGAATTTTATTTTAGAGATTTGAGGGTTTCGATGTTAAAATTTTAAATTCAAATCTAGCTTTTCACTTTCGATTTTTAATTTTTCTATCTTCATTATTTTTTTGCTAAAGATTTGCTAATTTCTAAGGCGATGGCTTCTAAAACCGGAACCGAAACGCTATTTCCAAATTGTTTGTAGGCTTGAACGTTGCTGGCAGAAATTATAAAATCTTCTGGAAAGCCCTGAAGTCTTGCGGCTTCGCGCGGCGTTAATTTTCTGGGATTTTTGTTTTTTTGTTCAATCAAAATTTCTGAACCGTCTTTGTAATATCTTGCCGAAATTGTGCTGGTGTAAGGTGAATTTTCGTTAAAAATTGAATAACCAAAACCATTGCCTTTTCTTTGATGTTCTAGCTTTCTGCGTTGATGACCTTGCCATATTTTGTCAGAAATTGTGTATTTATCCAAAACTTCTTTTTCCATTATCGAGCCAAGATTAACGCGCTTTTCGAGCGGCAATGGAAAGTTAAATTTAACAAAATCTTTAAAAGCCACGATATAAATTCTTTCGCGATTTTGTGGCACGCCAAAATCTTTTGAATTAAGAATTTGCGCGTGAACGTGATATCCTAAATTTTCTAAAGTTTTTTTAACCGTAGCAAAAGTTTTGCCCTTATCGTGGCTTTTAAAACCTTTGACGTTTTCTAGTAAAAGAACTTGCGGCTTATGAAATTCAACAATTCTGCAAATATCAAAAAACAAAGTGCCGCGAGTATCTTCAAAGCCCTTTTTATGACCAGCGTTTGAAAATGGTTGGCAAGGAAAGCCCGCTAATAATATGTCAAAAGCAGGAATTTCTTGGGCTGCAATTTTGGTGATATCGCCAAAAGGTTTATGTTTAAAGTTGGCTTCGTAGGTTATTTGGCTGTGTTTATCCCATTCGGAAGCAAAAACGCATTCTGCTTTAAGTCGATCAAAAGCAGTTCTAATTCCACCAATTCCAGCAAAAAGATCGATAAATTTATAGCCCTCAAGCGAGTATTTCTGATGCATTTGGGCAATTCGTTCTTTGGTGGTATATTTTTCAAACATTTCTGTTTGCGAAGGAGTTGCGATTAGAAATTTATCACTTTTTTTGAGAGTTTTTTGGATTGACATAAATTGAGTTAATAAATTCTTTCAATAAGTCGAATTTGATTAACTACAAAATAAATTTCGACAAATCGGTTTTGCCCGTTGCCAAATCGCCTAAATGGTCGGAGACATATTTTTGGTCAATTTTTACTACGCTGCCATTTTTCATTTCGGTTGCCTCAAAACTCACTTCTTCAAGAATTTTTTCGAGCATTGTGTGCAAACGACGCGCGCCGATATTTTCGACTTCGCCATTAACTCTAAAAGCAATTTTGGCAATTTCTTTGATGCCGTTTTCGGTGAAATCTAGTTTGATATTTTCAACGCCAATCAAAGCTACATATTGCTTGATTAAGCTAGCTTCGGGTTCGCATAAAATTCGCATTAAATCTTCTTCGCTAAGTGGTTTTAATTGAACGCGAATTGGAAAACGACCTTGCAATTCGGGCAATAAATCTGACGGTTTTGCTACGTGAAAAGCGCCAGAAGCGATGAATAAAATGTGATCAGTTTTGATAATTCCATATTTGGTAGAAACCGAAGTTCCTTCAACCAAAGGCAATAAATCGCGTTGCACGCCTTCGCGAGAAACATCCGTGCCAGAACCTTTGTTGTTGCCGCGCGCGCAGATTTTGTCAAGTTCGTCAATGAAAACAATTCCTTCATTTTCAACTGATTTTATGGCTTCTTTTACAACTCTGTCTTCGTCAATCATTTTATCAGATTCTTCTTGAGATATGGTTTTGAGGGCATCTTCAACAGTCATGCGGGCTTTTTTGGTTTTTTCGCCGCCAGCTTTTCCTAAAATTTCACTTAAATTTATCATGCCAATTTGACCACCCGGAATATCAAAACTGCTAGAAATTGACGAGCCAGAATCAACAACCTCAATATCAATTTCTCGGTCGTTAAGCTCGCCTTTTTCAAGCATTGCCAAGAATTTTTCTTTGGTTTCGTCAAGCGCATTTTCGCCAACCAAACTTTTCAAAATTCTTTTTTTAGCATATTTTTCAGCCTTTTCTTGAAGATCTTTTTTTAATTTGATTTTGATTGTTTTAATTGCCACTTCGAGCAAATCGCGAATTATCGAATCAACATCGCGACCAACATAACCAACTTCGGTAAATTTAGTTGCTTCAACCTTGATAAATGGTGCGTTGGCAAGTTTTGCCAAACGTCGCGCTACTTCGGTTTTTCCAACTCCGGTTGAACCAATCATTAAAATATTTTTTGGCACAATTTCTTCGCGAAGCGGGCTTTCAACAAGTTTGCGGCGATAACGATTGCGCAGCGCAATTGCTACTGCTTTTTTGGCTTCTTTTTGACCAACAATATATCGGTTTAATTCGTCAACTATCTGTTTGGGAGTAAGTTCTCCAACTGCGTTTTGTGGCAAAGGTTTTGTTTCGGTAATTTTAGATTTTTTTTTCATTTGAGGTTGTTTTTTTAGAAAATTTTTGTTGTCCGTTGTAAGTAGAGGCATTTAAGAAAATTACTAGTAGCAGAACGACAAGGCTGGTGAAAAAAATGATAAAAAAAATTTTCACAGGCGTTCTAAAATTTGAACAATTGAGTCTTGAATTTCGCGAACTCCATAACCTTTAAGGCTGCTGGTCTTGAGAATTTCTGGATGAGCCGCTGGCGATTTGACGACTTCTTCTTTAATTTTGGCTAAAGATTTTTCTAAATCTTCGCGCTTAAGTTTGTCGGTTTTGGTAAGAATTATTTGAAAAGAAACCGCCACGGCGTTGAGCGTTTTTATCATTTCGCGATCTGCTTCTTTCAAGCCTTTAATTGGGTCAATCAATAAAAATAAACGCTTTAAATTTGGGCGTTTTATCAAATATTCTAATGCGGTTTTTTGCCAATGTTCCATGTCTTTGTTACTGGCGCGAGCAAAACCATATCCGGGCATATCAACCAAAACAAAACCTTCAGAAAAGTTTTGGGTAAAACCTTCGTTGATTTTAAAAAAATTAAGTTGGCGGGTTCTTCCTGGCGTGTTGGAAACAATGGCAATTTTTCTGTTTAAAATAGAATTTACCAAACTTGATTTTCCAACGTTCGAAGCCCCAATAAAAGCAATTTCGGGATAAGATGAGACAGCAACTTGCGAATAATTATGAGCTCCAAACATGAACTCACAATTGCCGTTAAAGATTTTTTTAGCGTCGAGTTTTTTCATTCATACCCAAATTGATTGAAGATGCCGATTTTTCTTAAAATAAAAACCTATGCCAAACAAACCCAAATTCGACAAAGTCGAGTTTGAATTAGCAGAAAAATTAAAAATAATAACCAGCGCCAAAGTTTAGATTGGTAGCGCTTCTGATTTTTTCGGCGCCATATTCTATTTTTGGAGTTTTGATGTTGATGTAATTGTATTTTATTTGAGTTCTGACGAAGAATGAAGGCGTTATTTCATATTCAGCTCCAAAGCCAATTCCAGGAGAAAGCCTTGATTTTTTTTGTTCGGAAGAGCTAAAAAGCACGCCGTTATATTTTCCATCAACGTAGATTTTTTCTTTGATTAAGAATTGATAATGGCTAACTCCAAATATTGCGTAGCCAGTGATTTTATCTAATTTTTTGTAAGGCTTAAAATCAAAACTAAGAACTTCGGTTTCTACCTGCGACTTGATGGAAACTGGCTCTTTATCAACAACTAAGTTAGCTGCTGGCTTATTATTTTTAGAGGCGTTTCTTTTTGAATAGCCAACTTCAAATTTAAATTTTTCAGCAAAATCAATTCCCAAAAAAGCGTTGGGCATCAGAGAATCTTTTTGATAAGATTCTACCGCTTTAATGTTTGTTTTACTGTCACCAGTTGACGAAGTTATGCTTTTCTTCATTTTAAAATTCATCATCTGAATTTGAGCGTCAGCTCCAGCGTAAATTTTAGTTTTGGCATTGGCTAAAAAAGGGAAAAAAGCAGCGAAAAAAATGGTTAAAAATATTTTTTTGTTCATCGTTTTTGTAATTAAAATTTACTAATTTTTGGAAAAAAAACTGCTTTCAATAAATTCAAACATTTTATCGGCAATATTAATTCCGGTTGCCGCTTCAATTCCTTCAAGACCCGGCGAAGAATTTACCTCTAAAATTTTAGCACCATTATTTGAACGAACCATGTCAACGCCAGCAACTTCTAAATTTAGAACTTTGGCTGCTTTTATGGC
>CANEUK010000002.1 GCA_947441695.1 Rickettsiales bacterium | reverse complement strand
TGAAAGATTTTTTTTCTTAAGGATAACTCTTAAAGCTATACCAAAGCTCGTTTTAGTTAGTTTGATTATTCAATGAGCTTGTCGCAAATCTCAAATCAAAACTAAATAATTTTATATTTTTAAAATATCTCCAAGGAGCTGAAAGAATCGATGAATTAGTTTTGGCACTAGAAAAATCAAAAACCGCAGATTTAAAAATCTTTGCACTTACCAAATCACACCACGGGCTTGAATAATAATGACGCATATCTTGAAAACCCTTGTTAAGAGGAGCCAAATCAAAACAGCTATTTTTCTGAAATGAAAATTGACAGCGATTTGGCGCAAAAATTTAACTACTCAAATAACGGCTATTAATTGCTCAAAGAAAAAGTTGATTTACGACAGCGCCATTATTTTGCCTTTGCAACTAAACTAAACAAAGTTTTTAAAAGACGCGTCGACGAACCAAGAAAGAAGCAAAATTAGCAATTCGGCTTTTCTTACCAAAGACAAAGAAAATCCTTTTATTATTGGCGAAATTTATGAAGAAACATATCCGATTCGCGATTTGTCGGCAGCGTCTGGTGGATTGGTTTTGTCGGCAAACGATTTAGAAAAGTTCTTTGGTGAATATAGCAAAAATGATTTTTGGCTTAGAAAATAAAATAACCCAAAGTTCAAACCGTCAAATTTCAGGCAGCCAGATTTCATGCAGTCAAATTTCTGAACTTTGTCAAAAACATTTGGCTTCGTCAGGAAAAGTTCATCATTCTCTTGGAGTTATGCTTATTGAAAATGGCGATAAAAAATTAAAGGAGAATTACGAAGCTGATAAAACAAATTTTTACATCAAAATTCTTGATGAAAAATCTAAAGCTCAAATTGTTGAAACTTTGATAGAAATGGTGCTGCCAGCGAGAATCGAACTCGCGACCTCTTCATTACCAATGAAGTGCTCTACCGCTGAGCTATGGCAGCTTTTTTAATCAATTTTTAAAATTGATGATTGGGGGCGCATTAAAATTGAGGTTGGTTAAATGTCAAATTTGTCGTAAGGATTTTTTTTAAAAGTTTTATAAACTTTATTTGCCTTCATCACCACCCCCACCACCAGAATCACCAGAGTCACCACTACCACCACCAGAATCACCAGAGTCACCACCGCCACCAGAATCTTTTGCCGAGTCTGAATCTCCTTTGTCTTCGCCTCCAGAATCTTCGACAGATTTTCCTTTGCTTCCTGAAGACCTAATTTTTTCTTTAGCCTTACTGCCAGCAGATTTTGCTGTTGAAGTGGCGTGTTTTTTTAAGCCCCGCGCAAGACGCTTTTGAATACTAGCAACAACTCCCATAGCTTTTATTAAATCACCAACGCCTTTAGAATCGCTTTGTGGCAATGCGCTGCCGCCAATTAGGGCGCTAGAAATTCCAGGAATTTCGTCTATGAATTGAGTTAGCAAAAACATCAACAGGGCGGCTCTTAAAATGGTTAGAACCTTTGCTTTAATAGCGCTAGTGTCTGAAAAAAATCCTATCAAATTTGGCAAAGTTATGCCTAAAAAATCAAACGCATGAAACTTTCCGTAGCTGTTAAAGTTTATCATGCAGGCAACGCTGTCATTCAAAGGATCAACCTCTCTTTGACCAGCTTGATCACAAGCTGGGGCACCACCATTCGCCTGATTTGGAACTACGGTATTGTCAGAATTTTTACAAATTTTCTTACAAGAGATTGTTTTTGCCGGTGGAACTCCCGAAAAGCTAGCACTGCCAATCATTGTTTTGTCTATAACCATGATGAAAAATGCGACATAAAGAAACAGAATCATTGGCTGCAAACAGAAACTTATTAAGCTTTTGAGCCATTCTTGAAAAATATTTGCGGTTCTTTGAAACAAGCAGAGCGGTATGATAATTGGAGATACAAAAACCATAATTATGATTGAAAGACACGAAGATAAAAAGATGTGAAGCGCCCTTATTGTTAGTGCTATGAAGAAAAACCCAAAAATTAAGAAAGCCATGGCAAAATAAACGCCAATTGTTCCAGTGAAATAAAATGACATAATCAAAGAGGCGATATTGGCAACCGAAGCCTCTGGTCCAAAGCCAAGATAACGACTTATCTTGCAATCGAGAGTGTCCCATAAGGCTAAATATTCTTTGCCTGATGGATAAGTTTGCGCTGAACTTTCTATTGTATAATTAGATAAATATAGCTTTCCAAACTGACATCCATCTCGCATTTTTTTATCGGAGTCTGCGCTAATCTTAAATACTATTTGTGAAAATTCTGAAGAGGCAGAATAAACGCCTTTAAAAAATTGAGTTTGCCAAGCGTCTCCAGTAGAAAAATATACCACTAAACCAATTTTAACTATATAACCCAAAATTTCTTTCTTGTCGCCGATATTGGTTTTTCCGACCAAGATATTCATTCCATAAAAAATAATCGATAAAGTTAGCACCAGTTTCACAATATCTTGCATGCCATTTTGAATGCGTGAAAAAAACGAATTGGTTTTGAGGGTATTACCTTTTTTGAAGACAAAAGATCCGTCTACGGCATAATTGCCGCTTTCGCAAACTCCCGAAGAAGATGGATATTCGTTGCTACTATAACATTCGCTACGACCAGCGCGATTATAAAAAACATTTTCCAAGGTTTCTTTTACGCATTGGGCAATTGGCGCGCTAAAATGTCTTTGGCTGCCAATGACTAAATCTGAATTTAGTACATCTTCGCTACCAGAAGATTTGCTCATATTTTGAGAATCTCCGACAAAATTAATGCAAGCATCTGAAAAATAAGGAGATCTAAGGCTGCTTTTATAGTGATAATCGGCGTTTACAGCTTGAGTGCAATGTCTTAAATATTGGCAATAATTTTTACACTTGCCACTCTTGTCGTTGTAGGTGCAATCAGAATTTCTGATTTCGCTTTTTGTAGAACAATTTTTAGAGTCGACATCTTGTTTGCTAATCATTGTCCAAATCTTTTTTTTATCATCCCAATTTCCATCTTGATAATATTCGCAATATTCCGATCCGCCACCAAGAGTAAAATTATAAGGACATAAACTATAGCTTTGAGCGCAAATTAAGCGTCCGCTATCAGATGATTTGGCTGAAAAAGTTATGCCTTTAATTGGGCATAAAGAACCAGCTTGGCAAAATCTTGTTTCTTGCGGAAGCGCACCCGAGGCTTTGAAATTGATGCAGATATATTCTCGGCTTCTTTTTTTGCAGCAATTATAAGCAGCCTGTAGCTTGGCAGATCTTGCTTCTGTTGCCGGTTCTTTGGTTAAAGGGTCGGGCTGTCCGGGCAAAATATCATATTTTTTGCAATTGTAATTTCCCGGAAGAGTTCCGCGTAAATAATATTTTTGTCTTGGGTGGTTAATGTTACCGCGTTTTATCGGCAAAGTTGGGTCGTAGCAAATATCGTTTCCGTCAACTGGATTGTCGTCAAACTCCTTGCCGCCATAATACCATTCGCGATAGTCTTTTTGTGAAAAATTAAGCTTGCTTTGGTCTAAATCGATGTAGTTGTTAATTTTATCTTTAATAGTTTTTTTGTAACTTTCGGTGGTCATGTCGTATTTTGAGGGGTTTGGTACAACCCAATCTGCGCCACAAACTTCGGTATTTTTGTAGGTGTCATTTGCTATTGCATAAATCACAGCTAATTGCGCTATTCCAAAACTCCAGCTAGTAGTGGCGAGTCCAAAAGCTGCTAAGCAACTAGCATTTGAAGCCGCTTTAGTTCCAGCAAAAACAAGGTCAATAGAATCTTTGATAGGAGAGGGTTGAATTCTTGGAATTGAGCTGCCGGTTCCACAAACTCTATTCATGTTTGCAATGCTAACTTTTACCGCAGCGTATGTGGTAAAGGCAACCGTCGAACATATCGGATTTGACATTATAAATTCTGCATCTTTGCCCGCGTTCATAAAATCAAAGTCTAATCCGCCTGGGTCGCCAGAACTGCTGCAAGTTCTAGTTCTTCCGGCTCCATATTCGGTTCTTGTTGCGGCGTAAGAATTACTTAAAAACAAAGCAAAAAACGCAAAACAAGCAAAGGCTAAAAGAATTGATTTAGCAGATTTTTTAACAGATTTTTGTTGAAAAATTTTCACCAGTTTTTTTTAAAAAATTATTTTCCCTTGCTACGTTCATAATAAATTGGCAACCAATCATCAGGATTTTCACCAACTTCATCAATAATTTCATCCATCAAAATTACCGTATCAACCCTTCCAGACAAAACGCGGATTATATTATCCATTCCACTCAAATCAATGCGCGCAATTACTCCATCATTATCTTGTTTAACCAAGAAAAATCTGGTTGATGGATCGGTGGTTTTTACCAAGTTAAATTCACGTTCAGAAAGCATAAATACTTCGCGATAAAGTGAGGTGGCTTTTAAGTTTGGTAAAAAAATTTGCGTTGAAGTTTGTTGAACCAAAGTATCTGAAATGCTGCTTTTAGTGGCGTCTTCAACCGATTGAGTCGCAAAAACCACAAAAGTGTTTAGTTTTCTTAAAACTTTTAACCAATCTTTAATTTTTGGTGCAAAAACCGGATTTCCAATCAAGGCCCAAGCTTCGTCCAAAACAATCATTGTTGGCGATCCATCAAGCGAAGTTTGAATGCGGTGAAACAAATAAAGCAAAACCGGACCAATACTGACTTTGTCTTGTAAAATATTTGACATTTCAATTCCAAAAGAACGTGCCGAACCAAAATCGATTACATCATCTTCGTTATCAAAAAGTTTGGCATGTGATCCATCGGTGTGCCACATTGAAAGCCTGCCCGCTAAAGTTCCAGGACCTCCCAAACCCATAAATGGAGCAATATTTCGCAACCTTCTCTGTTCCTTAGGAAGTTTATAATTTCCTTTTACGGCTTCGTTAATTCTTTCAATTTCGTGCGCTGGCAAAGGATTATCTCCAACCATTACCAAAGATTTCATAAAGTCGATTAAGAAAGAACGATTTTCGCTATTATCTTCGAGCTGAAATGGGTTGAATCCAGAATTTTTTGCCGCAGTTGGAATCATGTAGCGACCGCGAATGGCGCGTATAAAAATTTCGGCACCACGATCTTTGTCAAAGAAAAACAGGCGACAGTTAAATTTTTGCGCCTGCGCGCATAAAAAATTTAATAACACGGTTTTACCAGATCCGGTTGGACCAATAATCATGCTATGTCCAACATCGCGCACGTGAAAACTAAAAAAATAAGGAGTTCCCGAAACGGTGTTTAAAACCGTAACCGCATTTCCCCAATGGTTTTTACTTCTTTTGCCTGAAGGATAATTGTGAAACGATGCAAAAGACGCGATATTCAAGGTGTTAACTACGCTTCGGCGCGCCATATAATCAGAGTTTCCGGGTAATTGCGCCCAATAAGCTGGTTCAAGATTCATTTTTTCGCGAACGCCCGTAATTCCGGAGTTCGAAAGTTCAACCACCGCCAAAGACAACGCGCTTTCTAAAGATTTTGGCGTGTCTTCAAGGCAAAGAATTGTCATATGGTGATTGCCAAATCCAAATTCGCCGCTCATTGCCGAATCAAGTGCCGAATCAATTTCTTGAATTTGCGAAACCGCAACATCTTCTGCTTGAACAAGTCGACGTTGTTGCAATTGCATCGAACTAATTGCGACCATTCGATTAATAAAAGAAAACGACTGACTAATAATTAGTTCAAATGGCATTTGCATAAAACCGTCAAAAACGCCCGCATTCGTTGAAGGACGATATTCTTTAATAGAAACCACGCCACCATATTTAATGCCATTTGGATGATGCGCTTCAATAGATTTATTGCCAAAATAAAGGCGACTAATTGGCAAGTGATTGGCAATTGAACCAAGCGGAATCGACATTGGTTGTGAATAGCTACAATTAACCAAGCGAGACAAAAATTCTAAAATTTCAGAAGTAACTCCATCTTCGCCTTCAACAATTCCAAGAACGCGCGGACCATAATTTCCGTAGCCGTTCAAAATGCGTTCGGTCATTTCGTCAAGCTCATCAAAAGCCTCGCGCATAAAGTTTTCCCACGAAGATTTGTCGGTTTTATGCTGTAATTTTTTTGCCATATTTTCCAAAATCGCCACGCTAGAAGTGTCGGAACCGCGAATTAAGGTAAAATAATGTTCGTTGACAAAAGTGCGAGAGTCTGAATGTCGAGCAGCCCATTCATCATTAACGCGCTTAGAAAATAAGTCAGGCATTTCGCCATCGGGAAATCCCTTTTCTTTGCGACGAATAGTGTGAAAATAAAGCGAAAAATTTCCTGAAGACATACCTTTTAAAAGGTTGTTTCTGGCGTTCTTTTTTAGATCAATGTCAATGTCGTCGGCGGTTTCAAAGGCAAATCCTTTAATTTTGATAACTCGAAGAAGTTCTTCTTTTTTGGTTAAAATTGTGTCAGAATTCCAGTGGCATTTATATGGAATAAAATGCGCCGCAGAAATCTCGCCTTTAGCAATTTTTTCCTTTGAAGGTTTTACTGTTAAAAGGCGCATTAATTAAGGGTTTGAAGGATTTTTTTTTAAAAAACTAAATTTTTTAAAAAATTATTTTTACACCAAAAAAAGTAAAGATGAGTTTTTTTATGATTTTTTTAAAAGAACTCTAAAAAAATGTTTTTTAAGAAAATAAATCAGTAACTTTTTTAAAAAAACTTTCGGATTTAGGGTTGCTTGATTTATTATTCATTAATTTATCGAGTTTCATCAATAGTTCACGCTCTTCGCCAGAAAGTTTTACTGGGGTTTCAATGTTAATTCTAACATACATGTCACCTCTTCTGCCGCCAGAATTCATAACGCTCATGCCTTTTGATTTTAAGCGAAATTGATCGTGATTTTGCGCGCCTTCAGAAATTTTTAAACTGGCTTTGGTTCCGTCAATTGTAGGAATTTCGATAGATCCGCCAAGTGCGGCGGTAGTAAATTTAATTGGCACTTCAAAATGAATATCGTCGCCCTTGCGTGTAAAAAACTGATTTTTGCGCAAGGTAATATAAACAAATAAATCACCAGTTGGACCGCCGCGTTGACCCGCTTCTCCTTCGCCAGCAAGCCTAATTCTGCTTCCTTCTTCAACGCCAGCAGGAATTTTTACTGATAAAGTTTTTTCTTTATTGGCGCGTCCTTGACCACGGCAAGTTTTGCATGGATTTTTTATAACCTGACCTTCACCGCCGCAAGTTGTGCAAGTTCGCTCAACAATAAAAAATCCTTGCTGCGCGCGAATTTTTCCACTTCCTTTGCAAGTTGAACAATTGGTTGCACCACTTCCGTCTTGAGTTCCGCTGCCTTTGCAAGGTTCGCAAGCGGCGGCAATTGTGAATGAAATTTTTTCGTTAACTCCTCTGAAAGCTTCTTCCAAAGAAATTTCTAAATTATAGCGAACGTCAGATCCGCGAACTGCTGAATTGCGCCTTTTGCCTTGTTGTTGTCTGCCGCCGCCAAAGTCGCCAAAAATATCAGAAAAGTTGCTAAAAATATCATTAAAATCAAAACCTTCTGAACTGCCGCCATAATTTCCATTTGAGCTACCTTGACCAAAAGCATCGTGGCCATATTGATTGTAAGCCGATCTTTTTTGATCGTCTTTTAAAACTTCGTAGGCTTCGGTAGCTTCTTTGAACTTTGATTCGGCTTCTTTGTTATTTGGATTGCGATCTGGGTGAAATTGCATTGCAAGTTTGCGATAGGCTTTTTTTATTTCATCAGCCGAAGCATTTTTGCCAACACCAAGAATTTCGTAATAATCTCTTTTGCTCATTTTTTTGGGAAATTTTTTAAATGAAATTTGCTTGAATTTGGGTTGATTTTGAATTGCCTTAGCACCTGAATTGGCGAGTTAGCAACAGATTTTATTTTTGTTAAAAAATCGACTTATTAGTCAGATTTTAAGTATATTTTAAGTAATTTTAAAACGGCTTTTTACAAGCTTTGATTTTGAAGCCATTTGGTCATTTTTTCAAAAGCTATGGCACGGTGCGAAATTTGATCTTTTTGCTTGGCGTCAATTTCACCAAAAGTTTTATTCATTCCTTCTTTGATAAAAATTGGATCATATCCAAATCCTTTATTTCCAATGGCTGGAAAGGTTAAATGTCCATCAATTTTACCTTCAAAAGAAATGGAAAAATTAGTTTTTGGGTCGAATAAACTTAAGTTGCAAACGAAATAAGCGCGCGGTTTTTGTTCTGGAAAAACACCATTTTTTTTCAATTGCAAAAAGATTTTTTCAAAAGCTTGAACAAAATTTTTTTCACCAGTTTTTTTATTAATCGCAAATCTTGCCGAATGAATTCCGGGCTTTCCACTTAAGGCTTCAACACACAATCCTGAATCATCAGCTAAAGAAAATAAGCCAGTTTTTTGACCATAAAATTTGGCTTTTAACAAAGAATTTCCTTCAAAAGTTTGCGCGGTTTCTTC
This sequence comes from Rickettsiales bacterium, assembly GCA_947441695.1. GTDB lineage: Bacteria > Pseudomonadota > Alphaproteobacteria > Rickettsiales > UBA1997 > UBA2645. Next base: position 14,910 of record CANEUK010000002.1, on the reverse strand, counting down.
GGGTTCAATCAAATTAAACCTTCTTGGCGAAATGCCCGTAACATTGAGCTTAGAAAGCAAATCAGAAATTTCTAAAAACTTTCCCTCGTTTCCAGTGGCAATTAAAATTTCGTTTGGAAGTAGCATTTTTTAAAAAAAATTACAAAAAAAACGCGTCAAAAGAATAGGTTTTTGACGCGTTTTTTTAGTGACAGTTCGGGTTTTTTTTAAGAAGCCGCTTGTTCGTTTACCGCTTCTTTGGCGGCAGCTGCTTCTTGAGCTTCTTTTGCTTTAGCAATTTTTTCTAGAGCTTTCTTTTTCAGGCCTTCACCTTTTTGTTTTGGCTTAAAGTTTGGAGCATATTTTTCAGAACCTTTAACTCCTAAATTTATTAAGAATTTTGCTACTTTATCGGTTGGTTTAGCACCAACTGAAAGCCAGTATTCGGCACGTTCTTTATTTACGGTAATGCGGTTTTCCTTGTCCTTTGGGGCTAGAGGATTGTAGGTTCCGATTTTTTCTAAAAAATTAGAATCTCTTGGCGAAGTAATGTTTGAAACAAGAATGCGATAGAATGGCAAGTTTTTTCTGCCGCCACGTGAAAGACGAATTTTTAACATTTGTTTTTTTGGTTTTAACTTAAATGACACTTAGCCGACTTTGAGGAGTGGCGCAAACTAGTTAGGTATAATTTTTTTGCAACTAAATTTTCTATAAACAGGTTCTTATCTTTGAAGTCGGTTTGTAGTAGGTTTTTTTTTATCTGTTTCAATTTCTTCAAATAAAAAATGGTCGATATAATTTTTGATTTTTTTTGAGTTTTTTAGCAAGAAACTTGGCGACGGCTTTTCTTTAATATCGCCGCGTTTTTCTTCGGCAATTTTTTTGGCAGTATAAATATCAACTGATGGCCTTAGTCCGCTTAAAGCCATGTCAACCGCCGACATAATCGCAATTGGCTTAATATCGCTATTGCTAAAAAAAGGAATTGAAGAAGCAATTCCCGCGCTTACCGCCATTGCAAAAGTATAGGCAGATTCCGCAATTTGCGCTTCTTGAGGCAACATTTGGTTTTTTGAATAGCAGGCGGCGAGTTTTGCCAATGTTGTAAAAGCCGTGATTATGGAGGTATTTGCTAGTTCGTTTTCTTTGTTCATCGTAGTTATTAGTGCCACCGAAGCAATGGCGGCGGCAACGTTTAAAAATATACTTGCGCTGCTGCAATTTATTAAACTTTTTTCATTTTCTTGTTGCGGCGTTTCGTCTTCGGATTCTTTTTTATTTTTTTATGTGTTCCTGAATTTTTAAATCTATCGCTGCGAATAAAGAAGATGAAGGCAATCCAACTATCGAAAAAACTTGGATTGCAAGATTAGTCATTTCAGCAATTTCTTGGCTTGGATTGAGAATTTGAGCAGCTACGGCAGCGGATTGTCCAATAGTTGCAACAGGCAAAACACAATATCCAAGACCGTTTCGGCAATATTCGAGAAGCTGAATTGGTTCGAAGCAAGATGAAGAATTTTGAAGCAACATTTGTCTTTCTGATTCTGTTTCGGAGGAACTTTCTGCTGGTGAATTTTTATCGCTTTTGATGTTGCTATTGCGTGATTTACAAGATTCAACGGAACTTGAAGCAATCTCGTAAACGTTAGTAATCATGGCGGCGCAGAACAAAAAAGTTGCGATAACGTCTTTTTCGCTATTACCGTCAAATTTTTTTCGACGCTCATCAAGAAAAAATAATGGAGCAACGTAAGCTGCTACAGAAATTAAAGTTCGGGCAATTTGCCAATATTGATCTTTTAAATTTTTTTCGGGAGCATTTTCTAATTCTTCATATTCAGAATTGCCCATAAATTAAATTTTTAACTCAATACTACATTTATTCAAAGTGCGCGAAGCTCGGGTGATTGGATTGGTTAAATAAAAATCAAAATCTTGGGTTTGTAGTTTTTGTTGCAAAAATTCACTGCTAATTTCTTCAGATTTTTGCCAGGATGTTTTAGAGATTTTTTCTAAGTTTTTAAAAATTGAAAACTCTTCAAGCATTGATTTTCTAAGTTGTTCAAAATTTTTGAAACCCAAGTCAATTTCAAGTTTTATGGCTAATTCTACAAAAATTTGCCAATCTTCTTTAGCAAAACCAGGGGCAAAAATTGCCTTTTTGGTGCTTTGCGGTCGACCTTCAAGATTCACAAAAATTGCTTCTTTTTCGCTATAAGCCGCAGCGGGCAAAATTATGTCCGCAACGTGCGCGCCCTTATCGCCGTGAGTTCCAACGTAAATTACAAATTTGTCTTTGAGTTTTTCAAAATCGATTTGATCATCAACACCATGTAAAATTACCAACTTGGTTTGAGGACTTTTTAAAATTTCGTCAGCACTTTTTGTGCTAGCAAAACCAAGTTCCAAGCCATTTATCAAGCCCGTTGATTTGGATAAAAAATTAAAACCATTCCAATCTTCTTGTAAAAAATTGAACTTTTCGGAAATTTTTTTGGCAAAATTCAAAATCAATGCGCCATTTTCACCAGAAACTGCGTCATTTCCCAATATTAGCATTGGTTTTGTGGCGCTTTTTAAAACTTGTGCAAAATCTGATTTTTCGCTTAAAATATCTTGCAAAATTTGTGCATCGTCGCCCAAGTTTTTGTAATCGTAAGTTAAATTAGAATTGCATCCAATCGCGGCAATTTTCAGTTTTTTAGATAAAAATCTTTTGCGCAAACGAGCGTTTAAAATTGGCGCGTCTTTGCGTGGATCTGCGCCAATTAGCAAACAAACATCTGCTTCTTCAATTTTGGCAATTGTGGTGTTGAACAAATAATCAGCGCGATTAAGAGGGTTAATTTTTTCACCATTTAGTCGGCAATCAAAATTTTTGACGTCAAGTTTTTCGAGTAGTTTTTTTAGAGCAAAAATCTCTTCTGCGGCCGAAATTTGACCGCTAAAAGCGGCAATTTCAGAAGGTTTTAAGCTTTTAATTTTTTGAGCAATTTTTTCGTAAGCTTCGTCAAAGCTAGTTTGTGATAAAATTCCATCTTTTTTGACGTAAGGTTTGTCTAAACGCTGATATTTCAAGCCGTCATAGCAAAAGCGGGTTTTGTCAGAAATCCATTCTTCGTTAATTTCTTCGTTTAAGCGAGGCAAAATTCGCATAATCTCTAAACCGCGTGAATCAATGCGAATATTGCTTCCAACGGCGTCCATCACGTCGATTGTTTCGGTTTTTTTGAGTTCCCAACTTCTGGCTTTAAAAGCGTAAGGTTTTGAAGTAAGTGCGCCAACTGGACAAAGATCGATGACATTTCCAGATAATTCTGAAGAAATTGATTTTTCTAAATAAGTGGTAATTTCCATAGTTTCACCACGTCCAATTGCTCCAACCTCAACGGTTCCTGCCACATCTTCAATAAAACGAACGCAGCGCGTGCAATGAATACAGCGTGTCATTTGGGTTTTGATTAATGGTCCCATGTTTTTTTCTTTGACGGCGCGCTTATGTTCGTGATATTCGCTTTTTCCAGATCCGTATTGAAAGGCTTGATCTTGCAAATCGCACTCGCCACCTTGATCGCAAATTGGGCAATCAAGCGGATGATTGGCGAGTAAAAATTCCATCACACCTTCGCGGGCTTTTTTAACCATTGGCGTGTCGGTAAAAATTTGCATACCTTCAGCAACTTGCATGGCGCAAGATGCAACTGGCTTTGGCGGGCCACCAGCAACCTCAACCAAACACATTCGGCAATTACCAGCAATTGCTAATCTTTCGTGATAACAAAAGCGTGGAATTTCAATTTCGGCAATTTCGCAAGCTTGAATAATTGTGATACCGTCAGGAACGTTGTGAGCCTTAGAATTGATTGAGATTGTTGGCATTTTTTGGAGCTTTTTTGATTGATTTGAAAAGAATTTTAAAACGGAATTTCATCGTCATTTTCTTCTACCATAACATCATTATTTCGTGACTTTGCGGTTGAGTTTGAAGAAGCGTAAGAGCTGTTTTCGTCAGAAAAATTACGATCGCGCGAATCTAAAATTTGTAAAGTTGAGTTAAAATTTTGTAAAACAACTTCGGTGGTATATTTTTCAATCCCCTGACTATCTGTCCATTTGCGGGTTTGCAAAGTTCCTTCGATATAAAGTTTTGAACCTTGTTTTACGTAGCTTTTAACAATTCCAACAAGCCCAGAAGCAAAAACTACGCAGCGATGCCATTCGGTTTTTTCTTTTTTTTCGTTGCTGTTTTTGTCTTTCCAGCTTTCGGATGTTGCTAAAGAAAAATTGGCAATTTCTCTGCCGTCTTGGGTGGTGCGGATTTCGGGTTGTTTTCCAACGTTTCCAACCAAAATTACTTTGTTGATAGACATAAACTAATTTGTTTTAAATTATTTTTAGGTGATGAAAAAAGCGCGCTATTTTTTTTGAGAAAAAAAAATTAGAAACCCTGATCAAAAAAGACTCAAGAAATTATTCTGACTTTTTAAAAAAAAGGTTTTTTTTAAAGTTAAAATGTTTGGTTAATAATATTTTAACTTTCAAACAAAGTCTTTCACTTAAATTTTTACTTCTAAAATAAATTATGAAAAAAATTCTTAAAATTTTATCTTTATTAACCCTGTTTTTTTGTTTTATGAACCAAGCTTCAGCCTCGCAAACCAAAGGAAAAACCGACTTAGAAAATACTTTATATATCGAACTAAAATATGGTCGCGTGGTAATCGAACTTTTGCCTCAAATTGCGCCACAACATGTTGAACGCATTAAAACCTTGGCTCGCCAAAAATTTTATGACGGCATTGTTTTTCACCGCGTAATTGATGGTTTTATGACGCAAACTGGCGATCCAACAGGAACTGGAATGGGCGGCAGTAAATTACCTAATTTAAAAGCCGAATTTTCTGACGAACCACATATTCGCGGCGCGGTTTCAATGGCTCGTTCATCAAATCCAAATAGTGCCAATAGTCAGTTTTTTATTGTTACGCAAGATTCAAGATTTTTAGACAGCCAATATACGGTTTGGGGTCGGGTGATTAAAGGAATGGAATTTGTTGATAAAATCAAAAAAGGCGAGGCTGGCAGCGGCAAAGTTTCAAACCCCGACGTGATGATGAAAGTGCGCGTGGCAATTGATGCAGAAAAGAAATAACTCAAGAAAAAGAAGCTTGGGGGTTCGTGATTGGTTAAAACCAGTCGTGGATTTCCCCAGAGCATACGGCGCCACGAAGCAGAAAAAAAATTTAGGCAAATAGAAACCCAAGGGTCATGATTGGTTTTAAATCCAATCAGAGGATTTCCTTGGGCGTACGGCGTCGCAATCTGCTAACAGATTTTTTTTTGTCAATCTTTTTTAATTGTTTTTAATCTTTGCCCAACCACCAATAACTTTATGCACCAAATCTCCAAACCCACTTTGGAATATTTTTTCTCCAAATCACGAATTGAAAAATATCAACAATATTCGGGCGATAAAAATTTTATCGAACTTTACCAGCTAAATATAATATGGAGCGAAAAATTTTTTACTTTACTAAGTCAGTTTGAAGTAATTTTGCGAAATGCCATTAGTCAGAAATTGATAGTCGATTTTGGAGAAAATTGGTTTAATTGCCAAAGTTTAATATTTGCCGCCAAACAACAGCAAGCAATCGACGAAGTGACAAAAAGACTGTTAGAAAAAAGTAAAAATTTAAACCCTTGCAACGTTACTTCAAATCTAAGTTTTGGCTTTTGGATAAGTTTATTTAGCCCCAATTACGACAAAACTTTATGGCGCACTTCGCTTTACAATATTTTTAGCAATTCATCCACAAAGCTAAGTCGTTCTAAACTTCGTGAAAGATTACAAAAATTTTTAACTTTAAGAAATCGTATTTCGCACTGCGAATGCATAATTCATTTTCCACTTGTCAAATATAGTCAACAACTTGTTGAAACCACTTCGTGGATTAATCCAGAAATCGCTAATTGGTTTAACAAATTTGTTGAGTTCTTGGCAATTCAAAATCAATTAAATCAATCATGAACTACAACCAAAATAACGTTTTTGCTAAAATAATTCGTGGCGAAATTGCGGCGCAAAAAGTTTATGAAGATGAAAAAGTTTTAGCTTTTTTTGATATTTCAAAAGCTGCGCCAATTCACGTTTTAGTTATTCCCAAGGGCGATTATTTAGATTTTGTCGACTTTACTACAAAAGCCAAATCGCAAGAAATTTCTTACTTTTTTAAAAAAGTTGCCGAAGTTGTAAAACTTGTAAAAGCCGATGAAAAAGGTTTTCGCATCATCTCAAATATTGGTTTTGACGCGCACCAAACTGTGCCACATTTTCACGTGCATATTTTGGCTGGCAAAGCTTTGGGGCCGCTAATTTCTTCAGATAATCAATTAAGGTAAAATTTAATATGGAAAAAAAAATACACGAAGCCACTCGAATTATTCATGCTGGTCGCAATCCAAAAAATCAGGGTCAAATGGTGAATCCGCCGATTTATCAAACTTCGACCATAGTTTTTCCAACTCTCAAAGATTTAATTTATGCCGAACGCGGCTATTCAAATAACGATTTGGTTGAACCCTACGAATTAAAATATGGCCGCTATGGCACGCAAACCAATTTTGCGCTAGAAAAAGCGATTGCCGAAATTGATCGCGGTTACAATTCTTTTGTTACTTCTTCTGGTGCGGCGGCAATTAACACCGCTTTAATGGCATTTTTAAAACAAGGCGACCACATGCTTTTGGTTGATAATGTTTATTCGCCAACTCGTGGTTTTGCTGATAAATTTTTAAAAAAATTAGGTATTGAAACAACTTATTACAGCCCTTTGCTTGGTGAAGACATTCAAAAATTAGTCAAAAAAAATACCAAAGTAATTTTTTTAGAAAGCCCCGGATCTCTTAGTTTTGAGGTTCAAGACGTTTCGGCTATTTGTAAAATAGCGCGCAAACTTGGCGTTGTAACAATTGTGGATAATTCTTGGGCGAGCGGAATTTATTTTAAACCGCTTGAACATGGCGCAGATGTTGCGGTGATGGCTTTAACCAAATATATCAACGGACATTCCGACACCATGATGGGTTCAATTACGGTGCAAGAAAAACATTTTCGTGTGATGTATGAAGCCTTTAGATATATGGCTGTAACTGCTGCTCCATTTTCTTCTTATATGGTTCAACGCGGGCTTCGCACTTCGAAAATTCGCATGGATCATTGCTTTAAAACTGGGTTGGCTTTGGCAAAATGGCTTGAAGGCCGATCAGAAGTTTCAAAAGTTTTATATCCAGCACTTGAATCTGACGCCGGACATAGCTTGTGGAAACGCGATTTTAGTGGCGCGGCCGGTCTTTTTACAATTGTGCTTGATCGCAAATATTCTAACGAATCTTTGGCGCGAATGGTTGATAATCTTCATTATTACTCGATGGGCTATTCGTGGGGCGGATATGAATCTCTTATTTTGCCAATTGATGGCACCAATGTGCGCAGCGCTACAAAATGGGAACATGGCAATAAAACTTGCTTACGAATCAATGTTGGCTTGGAAGATCTCGAAGATTTAAAAGATGACCTTGAATCAGGATTTAAGAGGTTGCGCAAGTGATAAAGGCATTGTCACAAATCCGCTTTTGCAATAGTGCTATAAACGAAGTTGAGCTTATAAAAGCTGCCACGCAAGATTTTGAAAATGTTCATCAAATTTTGATGCATAAAGATGTTATTCCCTACATGAATTATCCGGTTTTAAGCCAAGAAGATTTTAAAGAAATTTGGCAAGACATTTTTAGCCGTTTATGGCTTTGGAAAAACAACGAAGAAATTTTGGGCTTAGTGGTAATTAAAAAGGGAACTCATCGCATTAAGCACGTTTGCTACATTGAAAAATTGGCAATCAATCAATCGCTTGCTACAAAAGGTTTAGGAACGATTTTTTTTGAGAAAATAATTTCGTCTTTAAAGTTGCAAGGTTTCACAAAAATTGAGTTGTCGGTTGAAGTTGACAACTTGCGAGCCATTTCGTTTTACCAAAAATTTGGCTTTGAAATTGAAGGAACTAGCAAAAATTTATTAAATCGCGAAGGAAAATTCATCGATAACTACTACATGGCAAAGACTTTGCGCGATAAAATTTAAACCGTTTTGTAAAAAAAATCAGATTTTTGCTTTTGGTAGAGGCTCTAAAAAGTTAAAACAAGCGATCCGGTTGTTGATCTGCTTTCTAAGGCTTTGTGGGCTTTGGCAACATCTCTAAAGTTATAGGTAGTAACTTGTGGTCTTAAAACACCTTTTTTAACCGCTGAAAAAACTTCGCTGGCTGATAAAGTAAGTTCAACTCGATTAGATTTGTAAAGTGCCATAGTTGGGCGCGTGATGAAGAGCGAATTTCCCACCAATCGATTTAAATCTAGTTTTTCCACGCTTCCAGAAGCTTCGCCATAACTCACGCACATTCCCATTGGCCACAAGCATTCTAAAGACTTTTCCAATAAATCTTTGCCAACGCCTTCATAAACCAGCCCAACTCCGCCATGATCGGTAATTTTGGCAATCTCTTCAATCAAATTTTGTTTTTGATAATTTATCACGTAACTACAACCGTTGGCTTGAGCTGTAGCAATTTTTTTGTCATCGCCAACCGCTCCAATTACTTCTAAACCCAAATATTTTGCCCATTGACAAACCAAGCTTCCAACCCCACCAGCCGCGGCGTTGACCAATATTTTTTTAGCACGAGCCGCAATATAAACCCGATGCACCAAAGCATGAGCCATCAATCCTTTGTAAAGAGAAGCGGCAACCTGAATGTCGCTTAAATCTTTTGGCGGAATAACCAAATAATTTTGATTAATCGCTCTTTTTTCGGCATAAGCTCCAAGCCCGCCAGTAGCATAGGCAACTCTTTCGCCAACTTTAAAATTTGTAACGCCGCTGCCAATTGCCTCAATAATTCCGCAAGCTTCTTGCCCTAAAATTGCTGGCATTTTTTCGACTTTATATTGCCCGCGCCTAAAACTGACATCAAAAAAATTCACACCAATTGCGGTGTGTTTTATTAAAACCTCATCTTTTTTTGGTTTTGGATCTTCAATTTTTTCAACCTTTAAATTACTAGCTTCTCCAGTTTTATGTAGAACAATTGCTTGCATTTTTTTTGAGTGTTTTTGAGTTTAAAAAAGACTTAAAATTTTTTTGAAAATTCCAATTAAATAAAAACTCAAATGCAACATCAAAATCTCTTCGTTTTCGACATTGAAACAATTCCTGACCTAGAAGCGGCAAAAAATTTGTTAGATCTGCCAAATTCTTCCGCAAAAGATTTGCGACAAGGACTGATTGATTATCATTTAAAAATTACTGAAGGAAAAAACTCTTTTTTGCGCCAGCCCTTTTGGCAAGTGGTTTCGATTAGCTTTTTAGAAGCCGAAATCGTGCGAGATTTTGGCAATCAAGAATTTTATCGAATAATTGATATTCGTTCAGGCGGAGATTTATTTTCAACCCAAGCCGATTTGGTAAAAGGATTTTTTTCGCATCTTAAAAAAAATCTTTCCCGCTTGGTTAGTTTTAACGGAAAAAATTTTGATTTGCCCGTGTTAAAATATGCTGCAATGAAAAATGAGGTTGAAGCCGCTTGGCTTTACAAATCGGGCGATAAATGGAATAACTATAATCAAAAATATTCACTCGATTGGCATTGCGATTTAGCTGATGCTTTTTCTGATTTTGGTGCTTCGGCAAAAGTAAAAATGAATGAACTTTGCGCCGCATTTGGCTTGCCTGGAAAAATTGGCGTTGACGGAGCGCAGGTTTTAGAAATGTTTGATGAAGGAAAGTTGCAAGAAATTAGAAATTATTGCGAAACCGACGTGATAAACACTTATTTGCTTTATTTGGTTTATCAGCACCATAACGGCTCTTTGTCGCGCGATTCATTCGCAAAATGCAAAGAAAATTTAGCAGAATTTTTAGAAAAAAAATCTGCACAAAAACCTCATTTTACCGAGTTTTTGCGGGTTTGGAAAAGATAATCTTGATTAAAAGCTATTATCTTGGCTCAAATGCTCTTTAGTTGCTAAAATAAAGGCTGAAACCCCGAAAGGAAATTTTATTTTTTGCGCCAAAAACACATCAATTGAGAATAAAATTCTAAGAAATTTATTTAGAAATTTTGAATTAACGAGGTTTTCATTTTTAACTCGAATGTCAAAAAATTTGGTTACTTTTCGAAAGATTAGAATTGGTAAAAAAAGAAAAAAATTAAAGTAATAAAATTCTAGCACTTTCATTTTCGACAACTCGACCTTCGATTTTATTTCAGGCAGCAAATATCTTCTTTTGTGATGGGAAGCCTCGTCGTTAAAACCCCATAAAATTTTAAAACACGGCACCGTAATTATTAATTTTCCGCCTGGTTTTAAAATTCGCGCTATTTGTTCTAATGCCAAAGAATCTTCTTCGATATGTTCTAGCAAATCAGTTGCTAGAACAAAATCGTAAAAATTGCTTGGTAAATCTGGGCAACAAATATCGCCTATCAAAACTTCTCCCAGTTTTTTTTCTTCGCAAATATTTTTGGCAAGTTGGCTAAAGTCAAAACCCTGATATTTTTTGAAACCTAAATTTTTTAACATTCTTAAATTATTTCCAGAGCCGCTTCCTACGTCTAAAATCGTCGAATTTTTACTGCCAAATTTTAAGTATTTTGCAAACAAATTGGCTCTAACCAAAAACCACCAATGGGTTTTTTCAATTTCTGAAAGAGTTTGATAAGTTAAATCTTGCATACGCTAAAACTAATTAAGGTTCTTGATTTGTTCAAAAAAATTATCGCGAATTAAGGGTTTCAAAAAGAGTCGAATTTTTTGTCATTTGTTTCTTCTACAATGTATAAAGGTCGATCTTTTACTTCGTTAAAGATTCTGCCAACATATTCGCCAATAATTCCGATAAAAATAAAGTTCATGCCACCCAAAAAAAGCACTACGCTCATAATTGAAGAGTATCCGGGAATTCCTTTGTCAAAAAATATTTTAGCACAAATTATCACCGCGCCATACAAAAAAGAACTCATCGCAATTAACAAACCAAAATAAGTAATTACCCTGATTGGAAAAGTTGAAAAAGAAAAAATTCCATCCAGCGCATATTTTATCAGTGAGGCGTAGTTATATTTTGTTTTGCCACCAAATCTTTGACCTCTTTCAAATTTAACAATCGCTGTTTCATAGCCAACCCAAGAAAAAATTCCTCGCATAAAGCGGTTTTTTTCGCGCATTTTTCTAATTTCTTGCACCACAACTTTGTCAAGCAGTCGAAAATCTCCAACATTTTTTGGCAAGCCTTTATCCATAACTTTTGACGCCAATTGATAAAAAAAAGTGGCGGTAATTTTTTTTAAAAACGGATCTTTGCGATTGGTTCTTTGTGCCAAAACTATTTTATATCCTTCTTGCCATTTTTTTATCATCTTAGGAATTACATTTGGCGAATCTTGCAAGTCGCAATCCATTGGAATAACCGCATCTCCATTAGCGTTATCAAGCCCAGCTGTTAAAGCTACCTCTTTGCCAAAATTGCGCGATAATTTTATGATTTTTAAGTTATTTTTTTGTGCCGCAATTTTTGTTAAAATTTCGTATGTTTTATCAGAACTTCCATCTTCAACCGCGATAATCTCAAAGTTAATATCGGTAATTTTAGACAAGGTTTCTTCTAAATTTTTGAAGTAAAACTCTACCGAACTTTCTTCGTTAAAAAATGGAGTAACAATTGAGATAAGTTTTTTCATTTTAATAAAATTAAACAATAAAATAACCGCCAAAAAACCTCGCACTATAAAAAAAGTGCATTGCTTGAAGCAGTAAAAAAGAGACAATAAAGTTATTTTTTCCGCTAAGTATTTTAGATACTACCAAAAGAAATGGGGCTTGAAACCAGATGTATCTTGGCATAGATTCTAAGCCTGTAGATAATGGTATCAAAGTGCAAAAGAGAGAAAACGCAGCGAGATGATAATGCTTATTTGCAAACAAATAAACGCTAATAAAAATCGCGCCCAAAGAAACAAGGCAAGTAGCAAAATCAAAAAATGAATTAGGATTTATCAGTCCGTAAAAGATCCTCAAAAAAGGATTCTCAAAAACTCTACCCCACGCTTTTTGCACATAAATAAAAGCAAGAGCATCTCCACTTTTAAAGTGCAAAAATAACATAAAACATAATAGGCCAGCAGCAAACATTTGACCAATTAAAATCATTTTTATTTTTTGCTGATATTTCGCCCTAAAGAAGCTTCTCCAAGAAAATATCAAATAAGATAGCGACATTAAAACTCCAACTGATCTAGTTGCGCTTAAAAAAATTCCAGAAACTCCGCAAAGAAAATTTTTCTCTTGCCGCATTAAGTAAAAACATGCGCAAGTAAAAAAAAGAACATCGATTCTGTGTATCCAGAATTATTATAAATCGCGTAGGGGTTAAATGCGACAACCATAGCGGAGGTAAAAAAAGAAACTTCTGGAAAATATTTTTTGCAAAACTTTATAAATGCAAAAATCGAGAAAAAGAAAAATATTTTACTAGAAATGACAAGAGCCAGCTGATTTGAGACTTGAATTAGCTTTTTTAGCAACGATGCAAAAATTGGTAATAAAGGGAAAAAAGCAAAATTTTTATACTCGTTTTGATTGGGTATAAAAATATCATAGCCTCTATCAATAATTGAAGAGTACCAACCGCAATCCCATCTACACAAATCTTGATAACTTGCCCCAATTCCAAATAGAAAAGACAATTCCATAAGTTGTTGGGCAAGAAATAATAAAAAAACAATTATCAGCAGTTCAAAATTTGTTTTATTGGTGCAAGTTTTAGAATTTAACTTGCAATCTAAGTTTGCCAAATAGATCAAACAATAATTTCTAAGATCGAATAAAGTCTTTTTGAATTTGATAAAACACATCATGATTTTTACAAAAATTATTGTAATTTTTCCCAATTCCAAGCTGACAAAATAATTTCGTCAAGGCTAGAGAATTGAGGCTTCCACTTCAAAATAGATTTTGCCAAATCTGTGCGTGCAACTAAAAAATCTAAATCTCCTTCTCTTCCTTTTTCGTAGTTTATCTCAAGACTTTTTCCAATAATTTCTTCAACTTTTTTAACAATTTCTAAAACCGAATAACCAAAACCATTCCCAACATTAAAACATCTTTCTGTTCCACCATTTTCTAAATAATCGAGCATTTTTAAATTAGCGTCGCAGATGTCTTTGACATGCACATAATCTCTTAAGCACTTGCCATCATTGGTTTTACAATCGTTTCCTTTGATAGAAAATTTTATATTTTTATGATTCGCAAATTTTAACAAAAGAGGAATTAAGTGACTTTCAATTTTTCGATTTTCGCCAAGATTTTTCTTATAGTCAGCTCCGCAGACATTAAAATAACGCAAAATACCGTAGGAAAACTTGTTGGTTTTGGATATATCTCTAAGGGCTTCTTCTATTATTAATTTAGTTTTACCATATACATTAAGAGGAATTTTTTCATCTTGTTCCGATATTAAATCTTTTTTGGATTTGTAAACTGCGGCGCTAGAAGAAAATATAAAGTGACTTTCTGAACTGTAATTTATTACAGCATTAATAAAAATAAGTGATGCTACTACGTTATTTTAATAATAAAAACTTGGGTTTTTCATTGATTCTCCAGCTTCAATTGAGGCTGCAAAGTGAAAAACCGCATATATTTGGTTATTGAGTAGAATATTTTTTATTGCCTTCTCATCAGAAATATCAGCTTCAATAAAAGTAGCTTTTGGATTTATTTTTTTGGTTGAAAAATTCTATAAATTATCAATTGCGATAACCTCAAAACCATTTTTAAGAAAATTTTCAACAGCCATGAGATCCGATAAAACCTTGGCTACCAGTAACTAAAATTACCTTGTTTTTTTGCATATTTTAAAGAGGATTTTTTTGAGCTAAATTTCAAAAAATTCCATTCGCTTATCTTCAGAAATTAAATGTTTTTGGATAGAAGATTTTTTTAAGAAGCTTTCAATTTTTTCCAATTTTTGACCAGAAATATCTTCGTAAATTTCTCGATTAACAAAAACCCCAACAAAACCCGCTTTTTTTAGCTCAAAAATAAAATTTTTAAAATCTAACTCAGAAATTTTTTCTTGCCATGAATCACTTTCTCTTCCGCGCATTGCTGGATAAGACCAGCGCAAATTTTTTGAATGCAAATAGCCAATCAAATTAGCATAATTACCCGGAGCTTCTGGAAATCTCGTAAATGGCAAAGTAAATATTTTGGAGCTTTGCGGTAATTTGCTTTCAATTTTTTCAACAAAATTTTTATCGCTACTAAATCTCAATCCAAGATCTTTAGATTTAAGACTAGAAAGCCTAGGAGTTTGATCTAACAAGGCTAAAATAAAAATTATTAGAGCTAAAAATTTTGTCCAAATTTTTTTATTTTGTAAAATTTTGTCCAAAATTATTGCCGCTAAAAATAGCGCAAAAAACGCAATAAAAATTGAAAATCTGTTATGAGAACGAAGAGTCGGAAAAAAAACTGCAATAAAAATAACAAAACCAGCCATTGTGGAATATAAAATAACCAACAAGTTCAAGCCAGCTAAAGCAGAAATTAAGTTTTGACTTTTTTCATCAAGTGAAAATTTGTGAATTATTTTTTGTAAAAAAGATTTTACGCCATCTTGGTTTTTGGCAAATAACCAAAATAACAAGAATAAAAATGCCGCCGAGCCTATTATTCCAAGGCTTTCGCTGGTTGTTTCACTTGTAGTAAAATCCGAAAATTTTTTAGTAAATTCCAACCAAGAATCTATTCGATGAATGTGATTAGGTAGCAGCAAAGCTACGATTTTTAGTGCGATATTCATGCTTT
>CANEUK010000001.1 GCA_947441695.1 Rickettsiales bacterium | reverse complement strand
TGCAAAGCTACTAAATTTTCTTCATCGGTTCCAATACTCATGCGCAAGCAAGTTGGTAATCCATAAGCCGTCATTTCACGAAAAATAACACCTTTTTTCAAAAGACTTTCATTCACCTTTTGACAAATTTCAGAGTTGCCAAAATCAAGCAAAATAAAATTGGCAATTGACGGATAGGTTTTTAATCCATCAATTTTGGCAAACTCGGCAAAAAGGATTTTCAGCCACTTTTTATTGTGATTTTTAGAGGCTTCAAAAAAGTCATCATCCTGCAAAGCTGCGATCGCCGCAACTTGGGCTGGACCCCCAACATTAAAAGGTCCACGAACTTTATTTAAGGCTTCAGAAACGTATTTTGAAGAATAGCACCAACCAATTCTTAACGATGCCAATCCGTAAATTTTTGAAAAGGTTCGAGTCATAACAACGTTTTCATTAGAATTTACCAATTCGATTGCGTTTGGATAGTCAGCTTCATCAACAAATTCTTCGTAAGCATTGTCCAAAACAATCAAAATATTTTTTTGCACTCCGTTAATTAGTTTTTCTATTTGCGCTTTATTTAAATAAGAACCAGTTGGGTTGTTGGGATTGGCAATAAAAATGATTTTTGTTCTTTTTGTTATTGATGCCAAAATTGCCTCAACATCTGATTTTAAGTTATTTTCTTTAACGGCAATTGCCTTAGCGCCAACGCGCTTGGCAGAAATTGGATACATTAAAAAACCATACTGACTATAAATTATTTCATCGCCAGCTTTGGCAAAAGCTGCGGTTAAAAATGCCAAAATTTCATCTGAACCAGCCCCGCAAACTATTCTTTCAGCATCAATTCCATTTTTATCCGCGATAGAATTACGCAAGTCACAACAAGATCCATCGGCGTAACGAAAAACTCGTTCAACATGATTTTTATAAGCTTCAATTGCCTTTGGGCTTGCTCCCAAAGCATTTTCATTTGAAGAAAGTTTGATAACTTTTTGAGTTTCAACTTTTGCCTTTCCTGGCTTGTAATTGTCAATCTCGAAAAGATATGGATGCGCTGTTAGTTTCATTTGAGAAGTTTTGGTTGAAATAGCATGCCAATCCAATCTTGCATATTTCTAAATTCAAATTTTTGGTAAAAATTTACTCGAATAATAACGCTGCATCGCTTGATGTAGCTTTTATTTTTTATCGCATTTTCTTAAAAACTTCTTTTTTACAAATATGCAAGATTGGGCTAGTGGGCTATAGAATTTTATGTTATTTGATTGATAAAATTACTTTGGATTAAAAAAAACCAAAAACTCACGTAGTTAGTTAGAAACCGTTATTTCTCTAGCTTTTCGAGCAGTGTTTTAATTTTTTTAAAATCATCAAATTTAATCTTTATTTGTCCGCTATTTTTAAAAGAGTTATACGAAATTTTTGATTCCATCTGGCTTAATTCAGAAAGTTTTTTTTCTAAAGACGCTAAGTATTCTGGGTCAATAAGTTTTATTTTTGATTCGGTTTTAACAAAAGTTAGATTATTTTTAATTTTTTCAACCTTTTCATCTCTTACCAAATCTTCGACATCGCGAACAGTTAAAGAATTTTCGATAATTTGTTTTGCCAGCTTTTCTGGATCGCGAGAGTTAATTATGGCTCGAGCATGACCCATTGAAATTTGTTTTTTATCAAGAAATTTTTGCACATTTTTTGGCAAACTAAGTAATCGCAAAAGATTAGCAACATGGCTACGACTTTTACCAATTTTTTTAGCAACCTGATCTTGTTTATAAGAAAATTCCACCATCAATTGTTGGTAACCGCTAGCTTCTTCAATTAAAGATAAGTCGGTTCTTTGGATATTTTCAATAATCGCCAACTCTAGGGCTTCGTGATTATTAATTTTTTTTACAATTGAAGGAATTTCTTTTAGTTCGGCCAATTTTGCGGCACGAAATCTACGCTCTCCAGCAATTATTTCATAACGATCTTCGTCAGAAACTTTTCGCAAAATTATCGGCTGAATTAGTCCATTTTCTTTGATAGAATCAGCTAATTCTTGTAATTCAGTTTTATCAAAATTTTTTCTTGGTTGATAAACCCCAGCAATAATTTGATCGAGATTAATTGACTCAATTTTTTTAAAATTTTGGTCTAAATCTCGCAATGTTTCTTTTTTTGACTTACTGTCTCCAATTAGAGCCAAAAGACCTCTGCCCAATTTTTGCTCCTGATTATTCTCTGTCATATTTCTTTAAATTATTTGGATTCTTTTTGTAAAATTTCTTTAGCAAGCTTCATATAAGACTTTGAACCCAAGCATTTTGAATCATAAAATATTCCCGGAATGCCATAAGAAGGAGCCTCGGACAATCTAACATTTCTTGGAATAGAGTTTTTAAAAACTTTTTCTTTTAGAAAACTGCGCACGTCAATCTCGACTTGTTGAGTTAGTTTATTGCGCATGTCGCGCATGGTTAGAATTATTCCACCTATTTTTAACTCGTGATTTAGGTTTTCCTTTATCAAATCTAGAGTTGTGAGTAAATGACTAAGACCCTCGAGCGAAAAAAACTCACATTGCATCGGAATCAAAACCGAGTCAGAAGCGGTTAAGACGTTTATGGTCAAAAGACCAAGTGAAGGAGGACAATCTATTATGATATAATTGTAATCAAAAATTATCGATTTGATAGCTTGGCGCAACAAAAACTCTCTTTTGCTAATGTTGGCCAATTCAATTTCACAAGCCGATAAATCAACTGTAGAAGTGATGATTTTTAGATTTGGAGTTTTGGTTGGAATTATTGTGTCTAAAATATGACATTCGCCGATTAAAAGTTCGTAAATCGTTTTTTGCCTTTGAGATTGAGCTATTCCAAATCCAGTGCTGGCATTGCCTTGGGGATCAGAATCAATTAGTAAAACTTTTTTTTTCATTGAAGCAAAAGCAGCTGCTACGTTGATTGCGGTAGTAGTTTTTCCCACACCGCCTTTTTGATTAACAACAGAATAAATTTTAGCTCTTTTGTGGTGAATTGGCATTAAATTTATAATTTTAATTGGGGGGGCGCCGCTAATTCGGCGTAAAAAATTAAAATATATCGAAGTCCAAAAGACTTTGGTATATAACTAATCAAATTCGACTTATCTCGAATTTGGCAATCTTTGAATTACTACCTTGTCAAAGAATGAATACTCACAAAGTTATTTTCTTTTCAAGTGAGCTGCACTTCTTTTTTTCGAGAATCCGCAAAAGATTTTTGGTTTTTATAAAAATCGACTTCTTCAATTGAGTTTTGGTATATCTAAGGTTCCAAAACCCTATCAATGTAAGATTTTGCAATTTTTTAATTCAAGTAAATTTTTCGATTAACTAGTGTTTTTTTTGCTATAAAACACTTTGTTTCATGTGAAACTTTTTAAATTCAAATTTATCAGTTAATTAGCGCGATAATCTTCTTGGCTTTTTGACCACAAAAAAACAAGAGGGTAATACCCCTAAATTTAAGACACTTTCTACCTTCTAAATTTGATATAAAATCATTCGTCAAAAAAATCGTCTGCAATCAGTAAACCTAATTCTTACTCTAAAATATTAATTTCTCGAACTAGAGCCTGTCTTTATTAACAGCCAAAACTTCAAAGCAAAGATTTTCTTTTAAAGCGACAAATCGAATTCTTGTTAGACTTTCAAAATAATGGCTTCAGCAAAATATACCAAAACTCAATTAAAGAAATCGATTTTCATAAAAAAATAAAATCTATTGCAGGTGCTAGGCCTAACATGACATCATATTTTTCTAGCATTTTTAATTCGAACAAAAGAAAAACTCCTTTTATACTAGAACTCAATTGAAGATTTGATTTTTAGTAAAAACCAAAAATCTGTTGCGGATGCTTGCGACACCAAGCAAAACTCACTTTAAAAGAAAATAACCTTGTGAGTATTTAGTCGTTGGCGAGTAGTAATTCGAAATTACCCAAGTTCGACCACAAGTCGGATTTGATTCAGTATAATCTTACTCCAACTTTTTTAAAATTCGCATGAGCCTAAAAAATTTTATCTCTAAGCAATTTGTTGATGTCATTCAATGGACCGAGTCTGAAAGTGGCGTGCTAGCTTATCGCTACCCAATGTATGACATGGAAATTCAAAATGGTTCGCAGCTGATTGTGCGACCAACTCAAATGGCGGTTTTTTTCAACGAAGGAAAATTTGCTGATCAATTTTTACCTGGAACTTACACGCTTCAAACCAATACTTTGCCAATTTTAACTTCGCTAAAAAATTGGGATAAATTTTTTGAATCTCCGTTCAAATCTGACATTTATTTTTTAAGTACTCGCGAGCAGTTAGATCAAAAATGGGGCACCACGCAACCAATTACAATTCGCGATAAAGAGTTTGGCGCGCTTCGCATTCGGTCTTTTGGTAGCTATTCTTATGCCATTAAAAATATTGAAACTTTCTGGACTAAACTTTGCGGCACCGCTGAAAAATATTCGGTGCAAAATATTGAAGGGCAATTGAAGTCGATAATTTTAACATCGATTTCAGAATTTTTAAGCAAGAGCGACGTAGCCTTTATTGACATGGCTGCAAACCAAGGCGCTTTTTCTCAAAAACTTCAAGAGGCAATTGCGCCAGCATTCTTAAATTACGGTTTGGAACTTAGTAGTTTTTATGTGCAAAACTTGTCGCTACCCGAAGAACTTGAAAAACATTTAGATAAATCAAGCTCAATGCGAATTGTCGGTGACTTTCAAAAATACACCCAATTTCAAAGTGCCGATTCTATTTCAATTGCTGCTGCCAATCAAAATGGTGCGGCGGGAGCAGGTGTTGCAATTGGTGCTGGCGCAGTTTTAGGACAAAATATGATGCAAAATATGGAGCAAAATAATTTTTCCACCACGCAAGAAGATCCAATCAAAATGTTAGAAAAATTAGGCGAACTTCACGCTAAAGGCATTTTGACTAAGCAAGAATTTGACGCCAAAAAATCTGAATTACTATCCAAAATCAAATAACCAAATGAAGAGTTGCAACTGCCCTTCATGTGGCGCCAACATTGCTTTTATGTCGAGCCTGTCGGTTTATGCAATTTGTAAATATTGTAGCTCGATGGTGGTGCGTCATGATTTGGATGTTGAATCAATTGGCACTATGGCCGCGCTGCCACAAGACATGAGTCCTTTTCAAATTGGCACCCAAGGCAAGTTTGACGGCGTGGGTTTTGGCATTATCGGTCGCATGAAATTATCTTGGGATGATGGCAATTGGAATGAATGGTTTATTGTCAGCGAAGATGGTCGCAAAGGTTGGCTGGCGGAAGCCCAAGGCTTTTACGCAGTGAGCTTTGAAATTGCCGAAAACAAAAAACTCGAAGCAAAAAATCTTAATTCTCTTGAAGTTGGATCGTTTTTAGAATTATCCAAAAACCTTTTAAAAATTGTCGACATCAAAGAAGCAACTTGCGTTGGCTGCGAAGGTGAATTGCCTTTTGTTGCACCAATTGGCCGCAAAACTAAATCGCTTGATTTGGTGGGAAAATCGGGAGAATTCGCCTCAATTGAAATCGAAAATTATCAGCGCCGCGTTTATCTTGGGCGATATGTTGAATGGGAAAATTTACACTGCCAAAACTTTCGTATTTTGGAGGGCTGGTGATCGAAAATTCTGCCAACCAAAATCCAAAAATTTTTAATTGTCCTGCTTGCGGCAGTAATATTTTAATCAAGTCTCTTGGTCATGCAATTACCGCGATCTGCAACAGTTGCTCTTCGGTGATTGATGTAAAAAACGAAAATTACCAAATTATCGAAAAAGCCAATAAAAAAATCATCCCCACCACTATTGAAATTGGCGCGCGCGGCGTACTTTTTGGCGTTAATTGGGAGGCAATTGGATTTGTGCGCAAAAATGATGGAGATGCTTATGATTGGGATGAATATTTGCTTTACAATCCTTACCACGGCTTTCGATTTTTGATTCAATCTTTGGGACATTGGAGTTTTGCTAAAGTTTTGCAGCGTGATATTTCTGGTTTAAATAAAGGCTCTAACATTGATTTTGATGGTGAAAACTACCAACCATTTCTCACTGGTATTGCGGTAGTTGAATATGTTAAAGGTGAGTTTTACTGGCGCATAAAAAAAGGTGACAGCGCGCAGGTTTTTGATTACATCGCGCCACCTTTTATGCTTTCATGCGAAGTTTTGAAAGACGAAATAAACGTCTCGCAATGCCAGTATATTTCTGCAAAAGAAGTGCAAGAAGCCTTCAAGTTAGAATCAATTCCTTACCCAATTAGTGTTGCTTGCAACCAACCTTCGCCCCACGAACAAAAATTCAAAGTATCAACTCGAGTTGCCTTAATTGCTTTTGCGTTTCTTTTGCTGCTACAGATTTTGATAAATTGTTCGCTTGATAATGCCGAAGTGAAAAATATCGGTTTTTATCTTGACCCTTCAAGAATAGCCAAAAATACCACAATTAAAATTGCTGATATTGACCTACCAAAAGATGGCAATGTCAAAATTACCAGCAACGTTTCGGTGGATAATAGTTGGGTCGAGTTAAATTTTTCTTTAGTCAATTCGCAAACCCACGAAACTTTTGATGTCTCGCAGGCAATAGAATATTATCACGGACGCGACAGTGATGGCGATTGGAGCGAGGGTGGACGAACTAAATCAAGTATTACCAACTTGATTCCAAAAGGAAAATACCACCTTTTGTTTGATTATGAATTAGGAGGCTCAAGAATTTTACAACTTTATTCTACAATCAAGCGTGACGTGCCTTATTGGGGAAATTTTTGGATAGCGTTAGTTTTAATTTTTGCCTATCCGATAATTCTTTTTCTTAAAACAAAAAGCTTTGAAACAAAACGTTGGGAAAATAGTAATCTTGTCGAATAGCAAAATAATGAGGAATAATTAATGCCTATAAAATTTAGTATTTACTGCGTTGTCATTGCTCTTTTGACAAGTGCAGCCACCTACAATCATTACACTTTACTAGGCTTTTTGAGTGGCACTCAAACAGCATCTAAATCTGCCAAACAATATCACAAATAGGAGTAAATATGGGAATCATGGAACTAATCGAAATGAAATATGTTGTAGGATCTTTGCTTTACACTTTTATTGGTCTGTTAATTTTTATCATCAGCTTCGTCTTGTTTGATATACTCACGCCAAAAGTCAGCATCTGGAAAGAATTAGTCGAAAAACAAAATGTGGCACTTGGGGTTTTTATGTGCGGCGTGGTGGTTGGCATTGCGCTAATCATTTCTTCGGCAATTCACGGCTAAAATGGCTCTACTTCTATTCATCTCGGTTTTTGTAATCGCAACTTGCGGGCTAATCTATGAGCTAATTGCTGGAACTCTCGCCAGTTATCTTTTGGGTGACTCAATTACCCAATTTTCTACCATCATCGGCTGCTACCTTTTTGCGATGGGCATTGGTTCGTGGTTTTCGCGTTATGTTAAACGCAATCTTTTGAACCTATTTATTCGGGTTGAAATTTTAGTCGGTCTGATTGGCGGATCTTCTGCGGCGCTGCTTTTTTTGCTGTTTGAACATGTCTATTCTTTTCGCTTGATGCTCTATTTTGTAGTTGGCGTCATTGGTATTTTGGTTGGAATTGAAATTCCGCTGCTACTTAGAATTTTAAAAGATCGTTTTGAATTCAAAGATTTAGTCTCGAAAGTTTTTACCTTCGATTACATCGGCGCGCTTTTTGCCTCAATTATTTTTCCGCTAGTTTTAGTGCCGCATTTGGGGCTAGTAAAATCTAGTTTCTTGTTTGGTGTCTTGAATGTTCTGGTTGCAATTTGGCTAATTTACGCTCTCAAAAAAGATTTCAAACACGCCTATTTCAACCAAGCTTTCGCGATTATCTCGCTGATTTTTTTAATGTTGGGATTTTGCTACAGCGAAAAAATAATGAGCATTTCTGAAAGCTCCGCTTATTTAGGAAACATTATTTTTTCTGAATCCACGCCCTACCAAAGAATAACAATCACCAAAGAAAAAGACGATTTACGGCTTTTTTTAAACTCCAATTTACAATTCAGCTCGCTTGACGAATATCGCTACCACGAATCGCTGGTTCACCCCGTGATGTCAGCACTTAAAACGCCAAAAAATATTTTAATTATTGGCGGCGGCGATGGTTTAGCTTTGCGCGAAATTTTAAAATATCCGTCGGTTGAAAAAGTAACACTGGTTGATCTTGACCCCGCAATGACAAAACTCTTTTCCTCAAATCAAATTCTCACCAATCTCAATCAAAATTCTTTGCTCTCGCCAAAACTTACCGTCATTAATCGCGACGCTTTTTTATGGTTGAAAGAAACTCAAAACGCTACTTTTGACGCTTTAATTATTGACGTTCCCGATCCTTCCAATTTTTCGGTGGGCAAACTTTATTCCGTTTCATTTTTCAAGCAGCTTAAAAACATCATGTCGCGCGACTCGCTGGTAGTGGTTCAAAGCACTTCTCCGCTGGTTGCCAGAAAATCATTTTGGTGCGTCAACAACACGCTAAACGCCGCTGGATTTTATACCGCGCCTTACCACACTTTTGTGCCATCTTTTGGCGAATGGGGTTTTATTATTGCTTCAATGAAGCCCTATATTGCGCCGCAAAAATATCCCGCAAAACTTCGCTATATCAGCCTTGAAACCAGTAACCAAATGTTTCATTTTGCTCATGATATGTCGCAAATCAGCACCAAAATTCAACGTCTCGATGACCAAGTTTTAGTCAGATATTTTGACGACGAATGGTCAAAATATTTGATTTATTAGAACGCTGTTAGCTAATTAATTTTATTCCATATTTCACCCTATTTTGGCTTATTTTTTAGTAAAATTTTTCAAAATATGTCAAAATCTAAAATAAAATTAATTAGCTAACAGTTTCTAAATGAAAATCACGCGGCGAAAATTTATCGTAGGAAGTGCCGCATCTGCTCTGGCTCTTGTTTTAACCCCCGCTTTCAAGAAAGTTTTTTCTGAAAAAAAAATACCCGGAGAAATTCTTGGCGCTTCTTCTCAAATTGGTCATAAATTGCGTGGCAAAGATTTTCCTGCTCCAACAATTTTTCTAAAAAAAGACGTTGTAATTATTGGCGGCGGCATTGCGGGGCTTGGAGCGGGATACAATTTCTTCAAATCAGGCGTAAAAAACTTTGCGCTACTTGATTTAGAAAAAGAAACGGGCGGCAATTCTTCAAGCGGCAAAAATGAAATCTCGGCTTATCCTTGGGGCGCGCATTATGTGCCGCTTCTCAACGAAGAATCAATTGAGGTAAAAAAACTTTTCGAAGATTTTGGAATAATTACTGGCTACAAAAACGGCCTGCCAATTTACAATGAATTTTACATTTGCGCCGACCCCAACGAACGCCTTTTTATTTATGGCAGATGGTTTGAAGGCCTGATTCCGCCAGTTGGAATTGATTCAAATGAGAAAGAACAATATCAGAGATTTTTTGCTTTAATAAAAAATTACAAAAAAGCCAAAGGTCGCGACGGCAAAAAAGTTTTTGCCATTCCGCTCGACAAAAGTTCTCAAGATAAAAAATGGTTAGAACTCGACCAAATCACAATGACAGCGTGGATGCAAAAACAAGGTTTTTCTTCAGTTAATTTGCAGTGGTACGTTGATTATTGTTGTCGCGACGATTTTGGCGTAAAAGCAAATGAAACTTCTGCTTGGGCCGGAATTCATTATTTTGCAGCGCGTTGCGGAAAAGCGGCAAATACTGACTCCGATAATGTAATTACTTGGCCTGAAGGAAATGGCTGGCTTGCAAAAAAATTGGAAGAGCCAATTAAAAACCAAATTACCAATCGCGCTTTAGCCTACAAAATTGCCAATCAAAGCGACGGATCGGTGGATGTTGATTATTTTGATGTAGAAAAAAATCAGTCGGTGCGCATCAACGCCAAAGCCGCCCTGGTTGCGACTCCACGCTTTATTGCAAATCGCCTAATTGATTCAAAAGATATTAAAATTTCTGCTGATAATTTTTCTTACACACCTTGGGCGGTGGCAAATATTACGCTCGACAAAATGCCTCGCGGCATTGGTGCCAATTTAAGTTGGGACAATGTGGTATTTAACAGCGAATTGCTTGGATATGTGGTGGCAACCCATCAAATTTCGCAAATGAATCCAACTCAAACCGTAATTACTTATTACTGGCCGCTAACTCATTTAAAACCAGCAGAAGCCAGAAAAGAAGCAATTGCACGCTCTTACGAAGAATGGCAAAAAATTTTTCTTGGCGAATTATTTTCAATCCACCCCGAATTAAAAGGAGCGGTAAAACGTTTAGACCTCAAAATTTGGGGTCATGCAATGGCTCGACCAACAACGGGTTTTATTTGGGGCAAAGATCGCAAAAACGCACTAAAACAACATCCGCCAATTTTTTTTGCTAATTCCGACATGAGTGGAATTTCAATTTTTGAAGAGGCTTATACGCGCAGCGTTGAAGTTTCGCGTCAGGTTTTATCTTTTATTTTATGAACAAAACCCAGCCTTGGATTTTTTCTCCCCGCTTTGATCTTGGGCTAATAATTGGCCCCGCAATTTTCATCACGGCGATGGTTTTGATTTTTAATCAGCAAATTCAATCAATCAGCGAAATGCCTTTGTGGATTTGGTTTGTTTTGGTGGTTGGTATTGACGCCGGACACGTTTATAGCACAATTTTTCGCACTTATTTGGATCGAGACGAATTAAATAAAAGAGCAACGCTTTACACTTTGGTTCCTTTGTTAGCTTGGATTTCTGGCTGCTTTCTTTATTCAATTGATGCTTTGTTATTTTGGCGGGTTCTTGCTTATTTCGCGGTGCTTCATTTTGTGCGCCAGCAATATGGATTCATGATGATTTACGCGCGCGTTGATGCAAAAAAATTTAAAATTCTTGATCAGACAGCAATTTATTTAGCAACAATTTATCCGCTGATTTATTGGCATTGCCACGCGCGAGATTTTAATTGGTTTATTGAGGGAGATTTTTTTTCATTTAACGCAGGAATCTTTTTTTATACAGCGCAAGCCCTTTATTTTGGAGTGTTTGCGGCTTATTTCGTGAAAGAAATTTTTTTACTTGCCACCAATAAATTTTTTAACTGGCCAAAAAATCTGCTCCTTTTTAGCACCGCCTCTTCGTGGTTTGTTGGTATTGTTTTTTTCAACAACGACCTAATTTTTAGTGCCAGCAATATTATTGCCCACGGAATCGCTTATTCTGCCTTGATTTGGGTTTATTCTTTCAATCAATCTAAAATAAAAAATTCTTACGTTTTTCCTTGGTTAAAAAACTTTTTTACCTACAAAAAATTACCTTTTTATCTAATTTTAGTTTTGCTTTTGGCGTTTGCAGAAGAAGCTTTGTGGGACGGTTTTATTTGGCATGAACATCAATTGATTTTTCAAATTCCCGCAATTTCATCCGACGCATTTTTAGTTTGGCTAGTTCCGCTGCTTGCTTTGCCCCAAGCCACTCACTACATTTTGGACGCCTTTATTTGGCGATTAAAAGACGACGCCAATTGGAAGAAAATTTTATTTTTTAATCTATCAAAAAAATTATGAGCAAAAATTTTACTCCAGGAACTCACCTTTTAATCGATTTTTTTGAGGCCAAAAATTTGCAAGATAAAAAACACATTCTCAAAGCTTTAAGCGAATCGGCTCTAGCCTGCGGCGCGACAGTTCTTGAAACTAAATTACATTCTTTCGGAGAAAATTGCGGCATTACCGGCGTGGCAATTCTTGCCGAATCGCACATTACCATTCACACTTGGCCAGAATTTAATTACGCCGCTCTTGATATTTTTGTTTGCGGCTCTTGCGACGCACACAAATCGATTCCGGTTTTGCAAAAATTTTTCGAGCCAAAAAAAACCAAAATTATTGAACAGAAACGCGGCGATTTAAATAGAGCTTAATTGTAAGGCCTAAAACCATTTAAAAAGCCAAAATAGCCAATGAAAAACAAAGTTAAAAAAGAAAATTTACCGCAAAAAATTTGCATAAAATGCAATCGACCATTTACTTGGCGAAAAAAGTGGCAGAAGGTTTGGGATCAGGTGAAATATTGCTCTGACAAATGTCGTAAAAATAAAAACCAAAATGAATAAAAATCTTAATCATTTTTTAGCTTATTTGGGATGTATTCCCTTTATCGTCGCAGCAATTTTTTTTAGCGCAAAATTGCAACTTTCTTCAGAAATTTTTTTTGAAAATATTATTAAATCTTACGGCCTAGCAATTATTTCTTTCATGGCGGGCGTTAATTGGGGGCAATATTTAACTTTTAAACAAAAGCCCAAGTTAAACTTATTTTTAATCAGCAATATTATCACTTTGTTGTGTTGGTTTTCGTTTTTTTTAATTAGCAGTTCTGGGTTTTTTCTGAATTTAATTTTTAGCTTTTTGTCTTTGCTTGCGGTCGATTATCATCTCAAACAATTAGACTTAATCGAGGCAAAATATTTTCAAACCCGTATCAACGTTACCATGATTGTTTGTATATCTCTGGCACTGATCAAAATAAGCTAAACAAAACAATCCAAACTTCTCACATGACTGAAAATCTACATTTTATTTTTGGCGATCAGTTGTCGCATTCGCTGCTTAATTTACAGCACACTGATAAGGAAAATGACGTGATTTTAATGTGCGAAGTTAGTGAAGAAGCAACTTACGCAGCCCATCACAAGAAAAAAATCGCCTTTATTTTTACAGCAATGCGTCATTTCGCCCAAGAATTACGCGATAAAAAATTCAAAGTTGATTACGTAAAACTTGATGACGCAAAAAATTCTGGTTCGTTTGACGAAGAGCTAAAAAGAGCAATTGAGAAATATCAGCCGCAAAAAGTTTCTTTAACCGAACCTTCAGAATATCGGGTTTGGCAAAAAGTTTTGCACTGGCAAAAAATTTATAAAATCACTTTCGAAATTTTTCCCGACACTCGTTTTTTATGTAGCCAAGTTGAGTTTAGAAATTGGGCAAAAGGCAAAAAACAATTACGCTTAGAGTTTTTTTACCGCGAGATGCGCAAAAAACATAAAATCTTGCTTGATGCTACAAATAAGCCAATTGGCGGCAAATGGAATTACGACATCGAAAATCGCAAAGCACCAAAAACTGGCATGAAATCGCCGCCAAGAATCAGTCACAAAAAAGACGCAATTACTTCAGAAGTTTTAGATTTAGTCGCCGAAAAATTTCCAAAAAATTTTGGCGATTTATTGCCTTTTCATTTTGCTGTAACTCGCGATCAAGCAATAATTGAAGCCAAACATTTTATTGACGAATTGCTGATTAATTTTGGCGATTACCAAGATGCGATGCTTTCAAATGAGCCTTATCTTTATCACTCGCTGCTTTCTTGTTATATTAATGTTGGATTGCTTGAGCCGCTTGAAATTTGCAAAATGGCGGAAACCGCTTATCACGCAGGCAAAGCGCCACTAAATGCTGTTGAAGGATTTATTCGCCAAATTCTTGGTTGGCGCGAATATGTGCGCGGAATCTACTGGTTGAACATGCCGCAATATTTAGAAAGCAACTTTCTTAACGCCAAAAAAGATTTACCCGAATTTTATTGGAACGCAAAAACCCAAATGTTTTGCTTGAGCGAAGTAGTCAAACAAACCAAAGAAAACGCTTATTCGCACCACATTCAACGACTGATGATTAGCGGAAATTTTGCCTTGATTGCTGGCATAAATCCCAAGCAAGTTCATGAATGGTATTTAGCAGTTTATGCTGATGCTTTTGAGTGGGTTGAAGCTCCAAACGCAATTGGAATGGCGTTGCACGCCGATGGCGGAATTATGGCAAGCAAGCCTTATGCGGCGAGCGGAAAATATATTTCGCGCATGTCGAATTTTTGTAAATCTTGCCGCTTTGACCCCGAAATTATGGTTGGTGAAAAAGCCTGCCCTTTCAACGCGCTTTATTGGAATTTTTTACAAAAAAATGAAGCGCAACTTAAAAATAATCAGCGTCTAACCTTTGCTTACGCCAATTTGCGCAAAATGGAAAAATCAAAACTTCAAGAAATTTTGTCGCAAGCGCAAAAAAATTTAGAAAAACTCGCAGAAAATAAATTGTGATGGCGCAACTTGAATAAGAAATCGAAAATCATTCTAACTACAATATTCTTAATACATTTTTTATTCTTTGTCGCAAAATTTGATCAAAATTTAAGTTCAAAACTAAGGTAAAAATATTGTTTGATTGATAAAAAATTACTTAAAGGCAGCTGGAGTTTTAAAAAAAATCTCAAAAAAATGCCAACCTACAAAAAATTTCGTACCACTAAAAATCGCCCCAGACACAATTGTAATAAACAACGACAATCTCACGATTGACGAGGGTTTTCACAAAATTTTACAAATAATTAATTCTTAAGAAATGCAAACCAAATACAAAATCAGTCAAGATTTATTTGCTAAAACCAAATTGACGAACTTTTGAGCAGTTATTGAAGTCGACGAAACTTATATTGGGGCGACTAAAGAAGAAATAGCGATAATTTCCTGATAATCAAAAGAGTTCGCGGAACTGATAAAGAATGCTTGATTGGAATGATTTAGAGAGATGTAAAGTAAGAACTAAAAACTACTCGAAAAAAGCAATAAGAAATTGAACTTTAAGTCTTTGAGCTGATATTGTGATGAAAAATATTGACATGTTTACTCAGATATTTGGATGGTTTCTGACGGCGCTTCAGCAGCAAAGAAAGTGAATTTATATTTAAAAAATTAATCAATAATTGTGTTAGATAATATGGGAAAAATTATAACTTTTTTTAATCACAAAGGCGGAGTTGGAAAAACAACCTTAGTTCATAATTTAGGTTTTATTCTAGCGGATAAAGGATATAGAGTATTGCTGATAGATGCCGATCCTCAAATGAATCTTACGGCAGCAGTATATGGGCTTTCAACAAGTGTTGAATACTCAACAGAAGAAGATTCTAAATGGAGTGAGAATGTTAAAAAATATATTTCTCTTTCAGAATATCTTGATGTTGAAATGAAATCTCAATCTTCTGATAAGGATATATATAGAGTTAAATCAAGGTATGCCAACAAAGGTTATGTTGATCTAATTTCTGGAGCCATAAATCTCTCAAATATAGAAGCTGATCTTTATGGAATAATTAAAAACCGAAACGAATTTACTAATGACATACCTGGTAAATTTGAACATGCTTTTAGAAAACAAAAAAATAATTACGATTTTATCCTAGTTGATACATCGCCAAGCGCTAGCAGTATAATTAATGCTATGATAATGATGACGAGTGATTACTTTATAGCACCAGTTTCCCCAGCATTTTTCTCTTTACAGGCAATAGATAATTTAAGCTCTATTTTTCAGAATTGGATTAGGTTGCTTAGAGATTATGAAACAACAAAAAGTTTTAAAGGTGTAAATTTCCAACCAAAGTTTTTGGGTTTGGTGGTGCAAATGGCTAAAAGATTTAATGGAGGAAGTGTAAAAGAAGGCACATCTTTTTCAAGATCAGCTGAAAAATGGATAGAGGACGTAAATACTAGTGTAAGAAAATTTCAGCAATATGCTTCGCGCGGGAATCTTTCAATATCAGAAGAAGAATTTAGAGATATTTTTGGCGCTAACTCCAATCCTTTTATAATTCAAAAATGCTGTGATTTTACTTCGCAATTAAGATCAATAGCTGAGAAAGCTGGTGTTCCAGTTGTCTATCTAACCCAAGAACTATGCAACAAATATAAGGACTCAAAAACCATGGTGGTTGATATAACAAAAGAAAAAGGACAATATGCGATTTCATTTAAAAGCATAAGTGATTCCTATAGTAAAATTGTGGATGGCTTAATTGGGCTTATCAAAAAATAATTTTATATACCAAAGTTACTTCAAACTCGACCGAAGTTTTCTTATGAGATTGGAGTTCCCAGCAACGCAGGGGGCGCAACTCGTGTCGCGTAAAAAAATTAAAATTATCTTAAAACAAAGCTGTTCTGGAACAATTCTTACCGCGATTAACAAGGATGAGTTTTTAAAAATTCCTTTGCCGCTAATCGACCCAAAAACCCAATCGCAAATTTCTTTGCTTATTCAAGAAAGTTTCGCCCTAAAATCTAAAAGTGAAAAATTGCTCGAACTTGCCAAAAAAGCGGTTGAAATGGCGATTGAAGAATCGGAAGAAGAAGCAATGAAATTTATAAATCAGCAATTTTATTCAAACTAAATCTTAAAAAATTTTCAAAACCAACTCTTAAAAAAATGCAAAATCTACAAAAAATAAAACGTTGTTTAATTTCAGTTTCGGATAAATCGGGAATTGTTGAGCTGGCGCAGAATTTGGCTGCGCGCGGTGTTGAAATAATTTCTACGGGCGGAACTTCCAAACTTTTAACGCAAAATAATATCGCCAATAAAGATATTTCTGATTTTACGGGTTTTCCAGAAATGATGGATGGGCGGGTGAAAACTTTGCATCCGAAAGTTCACGGCGCGTTGTTGGCGGTGCTGGATAATGTTGAACATGTGAAGGCGGCGGCTGAACATGAAATTGATGCAATTGATTTGCTGATAATCAATCTTTATCCGTTTGTTGAAACGGTTGCTAAAACTTCTGACGAAGAAGAAATCATCGAAAACATTGATATTGGCGGGCCGGCGATGGTGCGTTCGGCTTCAAAAAACTTTGGTTACAAAACTGTAATTACATCGTCGGCACAATATCAAAATTTGCTGGCGGAAATAGAAAAAAATTCGGGCGCGACAAGTTTTGAATTTAGAAAAAAACTGGCGGCGCAAGCCTTTAAAAACATTGCCGATTATGATTTGGCAATTTCAAACTGGTTTAACCAAAGCGATTTTTCACTTCGCGGAAACTTAAAACAAGAATTGCGCTACGGCGAAAATTCGCACCAAAAAGCGGCCGTGTTTTCAACTTCAAATTCGGGAATTGTAAACGCCAAACAGCTACAAGGAAAAGAATTGAGCTATAATAATTTAAATGATTCGGACGCGGCTTATAATTTGGTTTTGGAATTTCAAAAACCAGCTTGCGCGATTATTAAACATGCCAATCCTTGCGGAACTGCGATTGGCGAAACATTGTTTGAAGCTTACGCGCGCGCGCTTTCGTCTGATTCAAAATCGGCTTTTGGCGGCATTGTGGCGCTAAACGGAAAAATTGACGAAGCTTTGGCGCTTGAACTTTCTAAAATGTTTTTTGAAGTGATTATTGCGCGCGAAATCGATGAAAAAGCGCAAGCAATTTTAGCTGCGAAAAAGAATTTACGAGTTTTGATTGCCGACTTTAAAAAATCGGCGGAAATTCAAGTAAAATCAATATCGGGCGGGTTTTTGATTCAAGAATTAGATCAAAAAAACATCACTAAAAATGACTTAAAATTAGTCACAAAAAAAGCCGCCAACGAAACTGAAATCGAACAATTAATTTTTGCGATGAATGTTTGCAAACATGTGAAATCAAACGCGATAATTGTGGTACAAGATTTTCAAACTGTGGGAATTGGCGCGGGACAAATGAGTCGCGTTGATTCTTGCGAAATTGCCTGCAAAAAAGCGGCGGAATTTTTTGATGGTGAGAAAAAAATTGATAAAGCGAAAGGCGGATTTATGGCTTCTGACGCATTTTTCCCATTTGCCGATAATATCGAAATTGCCGCATTTTTTGGCATCAAAGCGATCATCGCGCCCGGCGGATCAATGCGCGATGAAGAAGTAATTGCCAAAGCTGATGAAAAAGGAATTGCGCTTTATTTTGTTAAGACGCGCCATTTTAAGCATTGATAAGGCTTAAATTGAGCTACAAAATCATGGTTCCCGCGCCGCTTTCGGTAAAAATTTCCATCAACAAAATATTATCGACGCCGCCATTTAAAATGTGGGCGTGACCAATTCCAGCTTCGAGAGCGTTAATGCAAGTTTCTATTTTGGGAATCATTCCGCCGGTTATCACGCCGTCAATAATCATTTGTCTTGCGGTTGAAATGTTCAAATGACTTACCAACTCGCCATTTGGAAGCATTACGCCATCAACATCGGACAAAATTATCAGTTTAGAAGCTTGCAAAGCTCCGGCAATTGCGCCAGCTGCGGTATCGGCGTTGATGTTGAAAGTTTCGCCATTATCTCCAATTCCAATTGGAGCAATTACTGGAATAATGTCTGAATCTTCGAATAGAACTAAAATTTCTGGATCAATTAAATAAGGCTCGCCAACAAAGCCCATATTAAGAATTTGCTCAACATTAGAATCGCGATCTTTTTTGGTGCGAGTTAATCTTTTGGCGCGAATTAAGTTTCCATCTTTTCCGCAAATTCCAACTGCTTTACCAGACGCAGCATTAATTTCTTTGACAATGGCTTTGTTAATTGAGCCAGCCAAAACCATTTCAACCACGTCAACAGTATCAGAATCTGTAACGCGCAAACCATCAATGAAAGAAGATTTTATATTCAACCTATTTAGCATTTGACCAATTTGTGGCCCGCCGCCGTGAACTACAATTGGATTGATTCCAACCTGTTTTAGCAAAACAACATTTTTGGCAAAATTTTTCAAATCGTTGCTGGTGCCAATTGCCGAACCGCCAAATTTAATTACAAAAGTTTCTCCAGCGAATTTTCGCATGTAAGGCAAAGCTTCGCAGAGAATTTCTGCTTTTTTAACCCACTCTTGGCGATTTTTTTCTTTTTGTAACAAAATGTTGTTAGTTGGAGCAATTGCTTCTTTTTTGGGATCGTTAAAATTGATTATATTGGTCATTTAGCAGAAAAATTAAAGAAGTTTAAAAAGAAAAAACTTTCTATTTTTGTCAGCTTTTTAAGCAAGAAAGTTTTAGCCAAAACTAGATTCTTCTCTAGTATTAAAAAAAACTTACAAACAGGCTCTTGGGTTTAATTCTTGCGATTTACACTTAAACCAATTGAAGTTTTTTTAAGTTCCTAGAGCCTGTATTCAAATTTTATCGCATTCTTAAAGATTATGACTAACCAAAATTTTGACATCTCAATAATTGGAGGATCTTTTGCGGGAATGACCGCGGCACTTGCTTTGGCAAAGATTTCGCCAGACTTGAAAATTGCCATAATTGAAAGGCAAAACATTTTAAATCAAGACCGCAAAAGCGATGGTCGAGCTTATGCGATTTCAGCGGCGTCGTTAAAATTTTTTCAAGAAATTGGAATTTTTGACGAAACCGCCAAAAAAGCGGGAAAAATTTCGGACATCAAAATTACTGATTATAAATCGCCCTTCATTCTTGATTTTATTGGCTCGCAGGTTGATGAAAAAAATTCGCAACTCGGTAGTATAATTGAAAATTATCACATTTTTAATGCGCTAAAAAACCAAGTTTTTCAGCAAAAAAACATCTCGGTTTTCGCGCCAAATTTTTATGAAAAAATTGAGTTTAAAAATGATGTTGAAATAAAACTTGATGACCAAAAAACTTTAACTTCAAAGCTTATTTTAGCCTGCGACGGAAGATTTTCGCACCTTCGTAGCAACTTTAACATTCATACTACACAAAAAAAATATTACCAAACTGCCATTGTTTTTAATGTTGAACATGAGCGAAAACATCAAAACACCGCTTACGAAAAGTTTTTGCCCGGAGGCCCGCTGGCAATTCTGCCGCTACAAAATCCCAATCAATCTTCAATTGTTTGGATTGCGACCGATAAATTGGCGCAGGCTATTTTGAGCCTAGATGAGGAAAATTTTGTGCAACAATTAACCAAAAAAATGGAAAATGTTTTTGGTAAAACCAGAGTTATTTCTGAAAAATTTTCTTATCCGCTAAATTTGGTTGAAGCTGATAAATTTTATTACGAAAAAATGCTTTTAATTGGCGACGCGGCCGCTGGCGTTCATCCAATTGCGGGACAAGGTTTTAATTTGGCAATTTCGGGAATTAAAATTTTGCGCCAATTAATTCAAAATCAAATAAAAAACGGGCTAGATATTTCAAGCGAAAGCTTAATTTTGGCTTATAATAAAGAAGCCAAAATTGGTGCAAAAAAAATGCTGATTGCTACTGATATTTTGAATTCAATTTTTGAAACAAAAAGCCTTTCAATCTGCTTGGCGCGCAATTTAGGACTTGGATTTGTCAACAAAATTTCAACTTTAAAAAAATTTTTTATCAAAAATGCTGGGGGTTTTTAAGTGTTAATTTA
Organism: Rickettsiales bacterium; assembly: GCA_947441695.1. Classification (GTDB taxonomy): domain Bacteria; phylum Pseudomonadota; class Alphaproteobacteria; order Rickettsiales; family UBA1997; genus UBA2645. Next base: position 26,671 of record CANEUK010000001.1, on the reverse strand, counting down.
TCGCGCGCTTTCAATTGCGCTTTTTCCAATTTTAGAACTTTATCTTTTTTGGCGCGTTTACAAAAAAAAAGAGGATAAAAAACGACTTAAAGAACGTTTTGGAACTTCAACAATTTTGCGCCCAAAATCAGATATAATCTGGCTTCACGCCGTTAGCGTTGGCGAAACTAATTCGGCTTTTATTTTAATTGACGGTCTGCTTGAAAAATTTTCGCAAAGCACAATTTTACTTACTTCAACCACTTTAACTTCGGCCGATATTATTGCTAAAAAATTGCCCCAATTTGGCGGACGAGTGGTTCATCAATTTTTGCCAATTGATTCTTATTTTTGCGTAAAAAACTTTTTTGCTTTTTGGCAGCCAAAAAAGGTAATTTTTATCGAATCAGAAATTTGGCCAAACCTTATTTCTGTTGCCTTAGAAAACCAAATTCCAACTTTTTTAGTCAATGCTAGAATGTCAGAAAAATCGGCAAAAAAATGGCAATATGCTAAATTTTTTGGATTTAAGATTTTTGACTATTTTGACGCCATTTTTGCTCAAAGCTTAGAAAGCCAAAAACTTCTGCAAAATCTAACAAAAAACGAAGTCAGTTTTTTTGGAAATCTTAAATCGCAAGCCCAGAATTTGGAGGTAGATGAAAAAAATTTAGAAAAATTAAAATCGCAAATTGGTGATCGCAAATTTTGGCTTGCTGCCAGCACGCACAAGGGCGAAGAGGAAATTATTTTACAAACTCATCGCGAGCTAAAAAAAGATTTTAGTGATTTACTTACAATAATTGTGCCGCGCCATCCAAATCGAGCCGATGAAATTATTGGCTTGTTTGGAGATATAAAATTTGCCCAAAAAAGCAAAAACCAAAATATCGAAAATTTTGTAGAAATTTATTTGGCCGATAGTTTGGGCGAGCTTGGAGATTTCTATTCTTTGGCTAAATTCGCGTTTTTAGGTGGCTCGCTTTTACCAATTGGCGGGCATAATCCTTTTGAAGCAATAAAACTAAAATGCGCCGTAATTAGTGGCTCGCACGTTTTTAACTTCAAAGAAATTTACAAAGAATTATCACAAAAACATGCTTGCGTGACCATAAATTCTTCGCAGCAGCTAATTGAAGTGGTAAAAGAATTTTTAAAAAACCCAGATCTTGCTAATTTTTTGGCTGACGATTCTTTGCAGTTGATTGAAAATTCAGAAAATATCGCAACAAAAGTGATAGACAAAATGGACGAAGTTTTAACCGCCAATCAATCTTAAGATTATTGATTTTTCCACGAGTCAAAAAACTCTGCTTTTATGGGCAAAAATATATCATTCCTTTAAAAAGACTGTTGGTTAATTTTTTAATCAAATTAAACAAAACTCTTGAATTTTTTTTTGTTAAAATAAAAAAAGTCTTTGCTTTTTTAAGCATCAAAGCTGCTCAAGCTTTGATTTAAGTTAGTTAAATTTTCTTAACTAAAATTCACCATTAATTAATAAACCAAAAAAACTATGAAAAAATTTATCGCTCTTGCCGCAATTTTGGCAACCTTGTCAACATCATCTGCTTTGGCAAAAACCGAGGGAAATTATGTTGGAATTGATGTTCTTAAGACAAACGCCGTTTCTAAAAGTTTTTCAAATTCAGCTAAAGACGCTGATTTATCTGAATACTACAGCCACAATAAAAAAGACTCTGCTATTGGTATTGGCGTTAATTACAAACACGCCTTCAATTTTAACAATTTTTTTATTGCCCCTGGGGGTTTTTTATCAAAGACTTAGAACCAAAGCCAACTCTGGATATTCTACAAATGAATATGACGCATATAATCAATCAGTTAATCTAAAAGACAGATTGGGTTTTAAAACTGATTTTGGTTATGACATTGCTAACAACTTTTCTGCTTACATTCCGGTTGGCGTAAACTTTGTCAGCTATGATTTAAAAACTTCAGATTCTAATGAAGTTGACTTCGGATACAAAACCTTAAGTTCTAAACATTCCGGAAGAAAAGCTGGTTATTTTTACGGTTTAGGATTTGCTTTTTCACCTATCGATAAAATCAGCATCAATTTGGAGTATAACAGACTATCAAAGCTTAGAATAAAATCTGTCTCAGGAGCAACAATATTAAACCACGGAACAATAGTTGCTAATACCAATGTTGACGTCTTTAAAGTTGGACTTTCATACAATTTCTAGCTTTAAAAAAGTTTCTTAAAAATTGCCTCGCGAAGAGATTTTTCGCGGGGCTTTTTTATTTCTAAAAACACCATGAATAAATCACCCAAAAAACCCACATTTACGTCTTATTTTAAAAATTTCTGTTTTGGCAGCCTTCTTTTTGTTACTTCATTTTTTGTTGCGACATCTTTTTTTACTCACAAAGCCAAAGCCCAAACCCAAATCATCGACCAACAAGACTGGATAACCCGCAACCAACAAAACATTTTAGAAGAAAAAAAACGCGAGCGCGAATTTGACGCGATTTCCAAAGAACGCGAACGCAATAAAAAAGAAGAAGATGAAAAACAATCTAAAAAAACTGAAAGCCTAATCAGCGGCAAAATGCCTTCTTGCGTTGAAATTAAAGAAATAAATCTGCTTAACGCCAAATCAATTTCAAATTTTCGTCAGCAAAAAATTGTTTCGCCTTTTATTGGCAAGTGCGTGGAAGCAGAAATTTTGGCTTCAATTATCAAAGCGGTGAATGATTATTACCAAAACCAAGGCTTCGCCTCAACTCAAGTTTTGGTTCCAAAACAAAATCTACAAAGCGGCATTTTTGAGCTGCAAATTATCGAAGGTAAAATTGAAAAAATCTCTTTTGGCAAAGATCGCTTCGTTGAAAAAATGCAAGAATTAACCGCTTTTGGAATTGCTAAAGGCAATGTTTTAAACCTCAACGACATCAACCAAGGAATGTATCAAATCAACCGCCTACAATCAAATTCTGCGGTCATGAAAATTGAACCAGGAAGTGAAATTGGTGAAAGCATTGTAAAAATTGACAATAATAAAAAATTCCCTGCCAAATTTACGGTTGGAAAAGACAATTTGGGCAACAAATTTACTGGAATTCAGCGAACCAACTTTTCTGCCAGTTTAGACAACTTACTTTTTTTGAACGATAACCTAAATTTGAGCTACTCTACCAACCTTCACGACAATAACCAAATCAAAGACATTAAATCATTTTCGGGCAGCCTTTCAATTCCGCTTAAACATAACACACTTACTTACGACTATTCTCGCAGCCAATTTAAAGGGCAAAATTCTGGAAAAAACGGAGCAATAATTTCTAGTGGTTTTTCTCAATCTTCAAAAATTACTCTCGATCGAGTTTTGTTAAGCAAAACCAATTTAAGAATTTCAACCACAGCTTCACTAACCGACAAATCAACCGCTAGCTATTCTAATGGCGAAAAAATCACCACTTCACAAAGAAGTCTTTCGATTGCGAATTTAGGATTAACAATTTCTTCTTACTTAAACGATTCAACCAGCATTTATTTTAAGCCTTCTTGGACAAAAGGATTAAAAATTTTTAACGCCAAACAAGATCAAAAAAACGTCAACAACTCAACGCCAAAAGCACAATTCGAGGTTTTTAAACTTTATGCTTCGGCTTCAAAAAAATTCACCTTACCAAAAATTAATGCACCAATATTTTTAACTAGCGAATTAGATAGCCAATTTTCCAAGCAAACTCTTTTTGGTTCAGAACAAACTTCGGTTGGCGGATATTATTCGGTGCGGGGTTTCAGAGAAAATTACATCACGGGCGACAACGGATATAACTTTAGAAACAAAATTAGTTTTAGTTTGGGTTCAATTTTAATGCCGCTTTTTGACCAAAAAAATGAAGATAAAAGCGCGGAAAAAAATTCAGAAAATTTTTTCACCAAAAACATTGCTAAAAATACCAGTCGTCTCAACAAAATCAGACTCGAGCCTTTTTATGATTATGGATTTGCCCAAAATAAATATGACAATAGTAGCGGTCGCATGTCGGGTGCTGGAATTAAAACCATTTTCGACAGCAAATATTTCAACGCTTCAATCACCTACTCACAAGCGTTGCAAAAATCGAAACTTATTACCTCAAATATTAAAGAAAATAAGATGATTTATTTTGAAATTGGTGCGAGTTGTTGTTAAAAAAAATCTCTTTTTTAAAAGGAAATTTTAATCAAAATTTGTAAGATAAAGATCTTGAAAATCTTAATTAAGTAAGGCTTGGGTTATTTATTATTTTTAAAATAAGCTCTACATTTTCAATTGGGGTTTGGGGAAGAATTCCGTGACCTAAATTAAAAATAAAAGGTTTGTTAGAAAAAACTTTTAAAATTTGAAAAATCTCTCTTTCAATTTCTTTTTTTGAGCCAAAAGCTAATAGAAAATTATCAAGATTTCCTTGTAAAACTACATCAAAATCTTCTTGAAGATTTTTTTTTGCCCAGTTTTTTTCAACTGTTTGATCAATCGCAATTGCGTCACATTTTACCTGACGCGTAAATTCTAAATAATTTACGCCAATGCCACGCGGAAAACAAATTATCGGGATATTTGGATGAATTTTTTTGAGTTCTAAAACAATTTTTTTAGTCGGTTCAATAACCCATTTTTGCAATTCAGAGGGTGGTAAAACAGATGCCCAAGAATCAAAAAGTTTCACTACATCAGCGCCAGCTTTTATCTGATAAGATAAATATTCAATTACGCTTTGAGTTAAAATTTCAATTAACTGGGAAAAAAATTCTTCATCTTGAATTGCACTTTTGCGAACCGATTCAAAATTTTTTGATCCACCTCCTTCAATCATATAACAAGCCAGCGTCCAAGGAGAACCTGAAAAACCAATTAAAGATTTAGATTTATCAAGTTTTGATTTTGTTAGTTCTATCGCTTCAAAAACTGGGTTTAAATGGTTTTTAATGTTGTTTATTTTGAGCTGATTTAGGTCTTCTTGGTTAGAAATTTTTTGTAATTTTGGACCTTTGTTTTTTACAAATTCAACTTTAACACCCAAGGCATCAGGAATTACTAAAATGTCTGAAAAAATAATTGCCGCATCAAAACCAAATCTTTGAATTGGTTGAAGGGTAACTTCGCAAGCTAGTTTTGGATTATAACAAAGATCTAAAAAATTTTTTACATTTGAGCGAATCTCACGATATTCTGGTAAGTATCTTCCAGCTTGTCTCATTATCCAAATTGGAGGGGTCGAAAATTTTTCTTTTTTAATAAGAGTGTTTATTAACTTATTCATTTAATGTTTAGATTATTTTATTAGTCTTGTGAATTATTTAATTAAAACTTTTTAACAATTTATTAACATTAAAAAACTAATCAAAACCTTGTTAATAAAGGATTTGAAAAAGTTATTAACAGATGAAATTTTTTTAATTTTTTCAATTAACTTAATTAAAATCTGTGGAAAAAATGTTAAGATTTTTAATAAGTTTTCATTGAAAAATTAATCGGTGGATAAGTGATAATTTTTCAACATTTTATTAACATATTTTTTTAACATGAAACAAAGAATAGAAAAGACGCTTATAGAAAATTTAAATCCAGAATTTTTGGAGGTGAAAAATAATTCATATCTTCATTTAGGTCATGAAGAAAGTAATGAATCTGGTGAAACGCATTTTAAGGTTTTGATTAAGGCGTTGGATCTGAAAAATATTTCAACACTAAATGCGCATAGAAAGGTAAAATCTCTCTTAAAAAATGAGTTTGAAAAAGGTTTGCACGCTCTGGAGATTAAAATTTTGAATTAATGAAGAATGGTTAAATTTCTTAAAGTTGGTGAAAAACTAGAAATAAATATTTTTCACCAACCGCGAAATATTTTTTATTCAAGTTATTTAGAGATATTTTTTATAAAAAATGTTCTTTGTGATTAACTAGTTATCTTTTTTTCTTTTTGAGGAACTGCTGAAATAGTCTTTTTTTCTTCTCTTTCTTCGATTTCATTTTTGCTTAAATAAGTAATTTTAGGCTCTTTTGAGTGAACCAAAACATCTTTTGTAACCATTATTGATTTAATATTTTTCTCTGATGGAGCTTCAAACATCACATTTAGTAAAATATTTTCAGTAATAGCTCGAAGACCTCTGGCTCCAGTTTTTCGCTCGATAGCTTGTTTTGAAATTTCTTGTAAAGAGTCTTTTTCAAATTCTAATTCAACCTTATCTAATTCGAAAAGTTTTTGATATTGTTTGGTGATTGAATTTTTTGGTTCGGATAAAATTCTAGTTAAATCTTCTTGAGTTAATCCTTCAAGCGGAGCGACGATTGGTAATCTTCCAACAATTTCTGGAATTAGACCAAATTTAATCAAATCATCTGGTTCAACCTGATTAAAAATATCTTTTTTATCTGCATCATCTTTATTGCGAACATCGGCACCAAATCCAATACTAGAGCCTTTTGATCGGCTAATAATAATTTTTTCTAAACCAGAAAAAGCACCAGCGCAAATAAACAAAATGTTTCGAGTATCGACCTGAACATATTCTTGTTGGGTAGTTTTTCTGCCTGGTTGGGTTGGAACAGAAGCAACGCTTCCTTCAATAATTTTTAACAACCCTTGTTGAACACCTTCTCCAGAAATATCTCGACGTGTATTATCTTCAGATTTGCGAGCGATTTTATCGATTTCGTCAATATAGACAATTCCGCGTTGAGTTTTTTCAATGTCGTAATTTGCTGACTGTAGCAAGCGCGAAATAATATTTTCAACGTCGTCTCCCACATATCCAGCTTCAGTTAAAGAAGTTGCATCAGCCATTGTAAAAGGGACATCTAAAATTTTTGCCAAAGTTTGCGCTAATAAGGTTTTTCCACAACCGGTTGGTCCAATCATTAAAATATTGGCCTTACTAAGTTCTACTTGTTCTTTTGAAGTGAAGCTCGAATTGTCAATTCGTTTATAGTGATTATAAACCGCAACTGATAAAACTTTTTTAGCATATTCTTGTCCAACCACATATTCATCGAGAATTTTTAAAATATCTTTTGGCGTTGGTTTGGTTCCATCAATTTTTTGTAAAGGTGATTTTTTTTGCTCTTCGCGCAAAATATCTACGCTAACTCCGACGCATTCGTTGCAAATTAAAGAAGTTGGACCAGCAATTAATTTTTTTACTTCGTTTTGAGATTTTCCGCAAAAAGAGCAGCAAAGATCTTTTTCGGTATCGGTTTTTTTAACCATAAATTTTTTATTTTTATTTTTTTATTGAGATTTAGCTTTTTCAATTACTTCGTCAATTAAGCCAAATTCTAGAGATTTTTGCGGTGACATAAAATTGTCGCGCTCCATTGCTTTTTCAATCACTTCAATTTTTTGACCAGTATGTTTGCTGTAAATTTCATTGAGTCTTTTTTTTAAACTTAATGTTTCTTTAGCGTGAATTTCAATGTCAGTTGCTTGACCTTGATAACCGCCAGAAGGTTGATGAATCATGATGCGTGAATTTGGTAAAGAAAATCTTTTTCCTTTGGCTCCTGCGGCTAAAAGTAGAGATCCCATTGATGCAGCCTGACCAATACAAAGGGTTGAAACATCTGGGCGGATATATTGCATGGTATCATACATAGCAAGACCAGAAGTTACAATTCCACCGGGCGAATTAATGTAAAAATAAATATCTTTTTTTGGATCTTCTGATTCTAAAAAAAGCAATTGAGCTACAACCAAAGAAGAAATTTGATCATTAACTTGCCCAGATAAAAAGATGATTCTTTCTTTTAAAAGGCGCGAATAAATGTCAAAAGATCTTTCACCTTTTGCAGTTTGTTCAACAACCATCGGAATCAAGTAATTAGCTTGATCAAGTATTTTTTCAGACATGTTTTTTTGAGAAGAAATTTTATGGAAGAAGAAATTTATAGAAGCAAAGTTAAAAACTTTTTTGTTGCGAGCAACACTAGGTTTTAAAAAAATTAAAGTAAATCTTATCTATTGAAAAGGCGATGATGTATTAATAACTTTTTTGTCACGATTTTTTTTTAAATTTAATTGATTGGAGAGAAAAAATGTCAGAAGAAAAAAATAACCAAGAATTCGAAACAGCAAAAAACCAAACAGAAGATTTATTAGAAAATGGAGAAAATTTATTAAACAAAATTTCGCAATTAGAGCAAAAAAATTCTGAATCAAATGACAAACTTTTGCGCGCCTTTGCCGAATTAGAAAATGTGCGCCGTAGATCTCGCGAAGAAATTGAAAAATCAGCAAAATTTGCCATTTCAAACTTTGCCAGCGATTTAGTTTTAGTTGCTGAAAACTTTTTTTTAGCCAGCAACAACGCTCCAAAAGAAGAAATTGAAAAAAGCCAAGAGATGAAAAATTATGCTAACGCCATTGAGATGACTAAAAAAGAGTTGATTAAAGTTTTAGAAAAAAATCAGGTAAAAAGAATTTTTCCACTAAACGAAAAATTCGACCACAATTTTCACGAAGCTTTGGCTCAAGTTGAAAGCGAAGCTGAAGAAGGAACGGTTGTTCAAGTTATTCAAGCTGGTTATTCAATTGCTAATCGGTTGATTCGACCAGCTTTGGTTGGTGTAGCAAAACCAAAAATAAATTAACTTTTTTGCGATTTTTGATGTCGGAAAATCTACTTCTTCAATTGAGTTTTGGCTTAGGATTATAAATCAAAAAGAGGTTTAATTTTATTTTAAAGTCCAAGCTAAAATTGCTTTTTGTGCATGAAGTCGGTTTTCGGCTTCATCAAAAATTACCGATTTTTTTGAATCAACAATTTCTTCAACCGCTTCAAAACCTCGATAAACTGGCAAACAATGTGTAAAAATAGCAGATTTTTTGGCTAGCTTCATTAGCTCTTTATTTACTTGAAAAGGTTGTAATAAATTTATTTTTTTTTGTCTTGCGGCATCATTTGTTTCTGCCACGTCGCCCATTGAAAACCAAGTGTCGGTAATTAAAACATCAGCGTTTTTGGCAGCTTTTTTGGCATCAAAAAAATGACTGATTTTGGCACCGATTTTTTGCATCTTTTTTATTTCTTCGTTGCAAAAATCTAATTCCTTTGGAGTGGCAATTGCCAATTCAAAATCAAAGGCTTTGGCGGCGTGAATATAAGAATTTAAAACATTATTAGCATCTCCAAACCAAGCCAATTTTTTACCTTTTATTGAACCTAAATGTTCTTCGATGGTTAAAATGCTGGCGATAATTTGACATGGATGAGAAAAATCAGAAAGTGCGTTAATTACTGGCACGCTTGAATTGGCGGCTAAATCTAAAATTGTTTGATGCGAGTTTGAGCGAATCATTATTGCATCAACAAAACGCGACAAAACTTTGGCAGTATCGGCAACCGATTCGCCTTTTCCAAGTTGCATGTCATTTTTATTCATCACAATTGCACAACCACCAAGTTGATTGATGGCAACTTCAAACGAAACTCGGGTTCTGGTTGAAGTTTTTTCAAAAATCATTGCCAAATTTTTTTTTGGCAAAATTTTGGCTTGAGCCAATTGATTTTTTTGTTTCTTGAGTTTTTTTGCTAGTGCCAAAATTTTGTGTAATTGGTCGTCAGAGATTTGGTTTAGATCGATAAAATGTTTGGGAAAAACCTTTGGAAAGCTTTTTGAAAAATGTTTTGGCATAAATTTGTTTTGAAAATTTAAGAAAGCGGGCGAACTTGCGCGCGCACTGCTAAATTGTCAAGATTTGCAACTTAAAAAAATATCAAATGTCTCAAAAAATTTTTATTACAAGTGGTGGAACTGGCGGTCATATAATTCCAGCGCGTTGTTTGGCTAAAGATTTGGCAGCGAAAAATTGCCAAGTATTTTTTTTAGGCGATAAAAAATATTGCAGCTACATTCAAACAAACGATGCTTTTAAAACTAAAATTATTAGCTCGTCGCAATTTAAAAAATCGCCAGTTTTTTTAACAAAAGCGGTAATAAAAATTGCCTTAGGAATTTTGCAATCTGGTTATTTTTTGTTGAAAATTCGTCCACAATTTGTGGTGGCTTTTGGTGGTTATTCAACCTTTCCTACTTTGATTGCGGCGGTTTTAACCAAAACACCAATTATTTTGCACGAGCAAAATTCTCACTTGGGAAAAGTGAACCGAATTTTTGCTAAATATGCCAAAAAAATTGCCCTATCTTTTGAGCAAACTTCGGGAATTGATGCTGATTATTTGCCTAAAACCTTTTTTACGGGCAACCCAGTTCGCGAAGAAATTTTAGCTTTAAATAAAATTTCTTATTGCTTGCCAATGCCAAAAATTAAAACCGCTAAACCCAACAATAAAATGGGCTATAATTTGTCTTTAGCTTCAGAATTTAACCAAGAAGAAAGTGAAGAAAATTTGGATTATTTTAATATTTTAGTTCTTGGTGGTTCGGGCGGAGCAAAAATTTTTAGTGAAATTTTGCCCAAAGCTTTTTTCAACATGAGCGAAGATTTCAAAGAAAAAATTAAAATAACTCAACAATGTCGCCAAGAATTGGTTGGTGAAACATTCGCTCAATATAAATCTTTTAACCTTAGCGCAACCATCGATGTTTTTTTTAAAGATATGCCAGAAATAATCAAAAATTCGCACCTTGTAATTGCTCGTTCTGGATCATCTTCGGTTTTTGAATTTTGTGCCGCAAAAAAGCCAATGATTCTAGTTCCGTTCGCTTTGGCAGCAGATAATCATCAAGAAAAAAACGCTCGCTATTTTGAAGAAAATAAAGCGGCAATTCTAATCAAAGAAAGCGAATTTACGATTAGCAAAATTACGCAATTGCTTAAAAATTTAATTAACAACCAAGCAATTTTGCAAAAAATGTCGGACAACGCTGCAAGATTGGCGCAACTAGATGCAACCAAAAACTTAGCAAACTTAACTAAATACAAATGACTCAAGATAATCAAACCAAAGTTGCTTGCGAAAGCTCTAATTCAGCATTTGAATTGGGAGAAATTTTGCGAATAAAAAGGCAAGATTTAAAAATGGAGGTTTTGGAAGTTAGTTCCTACCTAAAAATAAAATCGCGCGATATTGAAGCAATTGAAAGTGGCAATTTGTCCAATATTACCAAGCACTTATATGTCTTAGGATTGATTCATTCTTATGCTAAATTTTTGAAAATTAACGAAAAAACTATTGAAGAAAAGATCAAATTTTTATCAATCAAGTCTAATACCGAAAACAAAGATCATCAGCTTTTAAATGTTGGCGAAGACGCTAAATTATCCCCGAGCAAAGATAATTTTTTTAATTTTTTACTAATCTCGATTTTGGCTTTTTTGGTTTTGCTTTCTTTGTTCAATTCTTGCGAAAATAATGGTGCCAAAATCACAAATAAAAATTTGATAAAAGAATTGGAAAATATTGATAATTAAAAATGCTAAAGAACCAAGAATCTGATAAGCAAAAATTTGAAATTGACGAAAGCCGAGTAATTAAAATTTTTCAAACTTTAAAAAACTTTAAAGAGCGATTAGCAAATTCAGAAGTTTTAAAAATTGCTTCTAGCGTTTTAATTGCCCTTGTTGCTTTGCTAATTCTTATCCCGAGTTTTTTTGATAATTCAGATTTAAAATCTGAAATTTCACAAAAAATTAGTCAAATTTCAGGAGCTAATTTTATCATTAAAGGCGGCGTGGAAATAGCTTTTTTGCCTTCGCCCGCAATAATTGCCAAAGATGTTTTTTTACAAAATTATCAAAGCGATTCTGGAAAAATTTACAATTTACACGCCAATTCTCTAAAAATTAATTTAGCAATTTTTAGAGCTCCTAAGGATTCTTTAATTAAAAAAATAATTTTACATAACGCCACTTTAAACAGTTATTACGAAGGCTCAAAAAACTTAGAACGCGAAGACAAAATCAAAGAAATAACAGCTTTATTTGCTGATGAAATTTTAAAAAAATCAGAAGAAAAACCGCAGCAAACAAAATCAAGCCAAATAAGTTCTAAATTATTTCGCATTTCTAATCTGAAAGAGTCGGAATTTTCATCAAAAAATTTGCCTAAAATTGAAATCAAAAATGCTCAAGCAACTTTTTACGACCGATTTAATAAAAAAAATCAAATTGAAAACTTGGTTGGCGAGTTAAAAATTGACCCAAAAAAAATCTGGGCAAGCGGCAATTTTGCTTCTCAAGGCGTGATTAGCGATTTTAAATTGCTAATCAAATTTGAACAAAACAAAGCAAACGAAAACTCTTATTTTGAGCTAAATTCGCCAGCTCTTTCACTAAAAATTACGGGTAATTTTCCGTCGCAAAACCAAGGAATTTTAAATAATGAATTTAAAGGTAAAATTTTAGCAGAAATTTTTGACCTAAAAACTTTTTACAAAGCCTATATAAGCTCTGAAAATCTAGTTTCAAAAAAGATAAAACCCACCTCTAAATCGATTAAAATTAGCAGCGAAATTGAAAATAAATCTGCCGAAATAACTTTTGAAAATTTGCTGGTTTCTTCTGAATTAGTTAATGGCAAAGGCAATATTAATTTTAGTTTTTTTGAAAGAATTCCTATAATCGACGTCAACTTGGATTTGTCAGATTTAGATCTGCAATCTATTTGGTCTGATGAGCCAATTGAAGTTGGTCAAGTTGTCCAAAAAAATTTACCCGAATATTTTGGCAATGATACCGTTGAAACTTTACCAAAAAAATTGGCAGCAAAAAACGAGGCAAACTTTCAAAAAAACGATGTTCAAAAACAAGCTTCAAGCCAAATAAAACTTATTCCTAGCTCAATTAAAAATATTGACTTATCTGCCGAAATAAAAATCAAAAACATTAAATATTTAAATAATCAGATAAGCGATCTTGATTGTTATTTAAGTATTGCCAAAGAAGGCGAGATTTTGTTTTTGCCAATGACTTTTCGACTTCCGGGTGAGGGAATTTTCCGTATCAACGGAGTTTTGGATAATAGTCAGGATTTGCCAAAATTTATCGGTAAATTCGACGCAGCTGGCAAAAATTTAAAAGAAATTCTTGTTTGGCTAAAAATTGAATCGTCAAATTTGCGTCTCGAAAATTTTAAACGATATAACGCTTATTCTGATTTGATGCTTCTTCCAAATAGCATCTATTTTGATAATTTTTACTTTAATTTGGGCAACGAAAAAAGTGAAATTTTAGGTGATTTAAAAATTGACAGCAGCACCAAATTACCTTTCTTTATCGGCAGTTTTAGCATTAATAATTTTGATTTTGATCGGTTTTTTTTAACTTCGAAAAAAAATATTTATTTACTGCCCGGATCGCTTCTAAAAAAGCTTTTTTGGCTTAACGAAATTTCTTTTGAAGGAGATTTAGATTTTAACTTTAAAGACTTGGTCTATAGAAGTGAAAATTTTTTGGAACAAAACCTAAAACTAAAAATAAAACCCGGTTATTTCGAAATTTCTAACTTTGAACTAAATTCTCAAAATTCTAATTTTGAAGGTGCCATTTTAATCGACATCACAAATAAAACTCCGCGTTTTGAACTAAATCTAAACGTTGACAATCTTCAATACCAAGATCAAAAAAATTCTAAACAAACCTTGTTTGAGCAATTTTTTACTTTGCCTTCGCTTGATGGATTTAACGGAAAAGTTGCCTTAAATCTTGATAATTTAAGCTTGAATAACCGTGAAGTTAAAAATTTAAAACTAATTGGAAATCTTAACGAAGGCGACATTAAAAATGCCGAACTAAATATTGGCAGCATTTACGAAGGAGATCTTAATTTTAAAGGCTTGATTGGCATCAAAATCAACAAAACAATCAACGGAAATTTGGCTTTTAAAAACACTAATATTCAGCCTCTTTTATCTGATTTATTTGATATTAATCAGGTTTTGGGAACCGCAAATATCAGCGCCAACATTTCTTCGGTTGCCGAAAACTCGCAAGAATTTTTTAAAAAACTTAACTGCAATTTTAAATTTAACGTTGCCAAACCAATAGTTGAAGGCTACGGCTTAAAAGATTTAGTAGTAAAAATGTTTGCGCCGCTTAGTTATTCGCAAGAACTAAGCGAGCCAGAAAAAATTTTATTTAACCAAGAAACCAAAACCGAATTTAAACAAGCAGTTGGATCGATTGAAATTAACAACGTAAAGGGCGGAAAAATTAACATTAAAACCGAAGCGTTGGCAATTAACGGAATTTTGTCTGGATCGCTTGATGTTGTAAATAAAACCGTTGATGCCTCGTTTAATACAATTTTTCTTACCGGAAATCGCAAAAAACAAACCCCAATCAACATTGCCACTAATCTAAAAGGCAAAACAGATAACCTTTTGCAAAGCACCAACCTTGATCAAGTAAGGCAATATTTAGGCTTGCCAATTGTCAGTTCCAAGTCAGCAAATGTTGAAAACAAAAACGATTCCGACGACTCGCCCAAAAAAGAAAAAGAGTTGGATACAAAAACAGGGCTAAAATCAATTTTACTTCCGCCGCAAGCTTCTAATCAAAAACCTTCAGAAAATCAGTAATGCCAAATCTTTCAGAAAAAAACACGCCCAAACTCGATGAAGCGTCGAATTTGATTAAAAATATTTTAGCCAAAAAAGGTGGTGAAAAAATTATTTGCCTTACCGCCTACACATTTGGGATGGCAAAAATTTTAGACGAATTTTGCGACATCATTTTGGTTGGAGATTCACTTGGAATGACAATTTACGGGCTTGCCGACACGGTTGACGTAAGTTTGGAAATGATGATTAATCACGCAAAAGCGGTAATGCGCGCAGCTAAAAAATCTTTGGTAGTAGTAGATTTACCTTTTGGCACTTACGAAAACTCTAAAGAACAAGCGCTTGAATCGGCAAAAAAAGTAATTGAAAGCACCGGTTGTCACGCCATTAAAATTGAAACTTCGCGCGATTTAGTTGCTACAACTAAATTTTTGGTCGACCACAAAATTAAAGTAATGGCGCATGTTGGATTATTGCCCCAAAGCGTGCGCAAAATTGGCGGCTATAAATATCAGGGTCGGGGGCAAAAAGAAGCGCAAGAAATTTTAGAAACCTCAAAAATGCTCGAACAGGCGGGTGCTTTTGGAATAGTGATTGAGGCGGTTCCAGCCATTTTGGCTGACGAAATTTCTGCCGCTCTAAAAATTCCTACAATTGGCATTGGCGCTTCGCAAAATTGCGATGGACAAGTTTTGGTAATCGACGATTTACTTGGTTTAAATCAAGAATTTAAGCCGCGTTTCGTGAAAAATTACGCCAATCTGGCCAATGAAATTGCTATTGCGGTGAAAAATTTTTGCGCCGATGTGCGGGCAAAAAAATTTCCTGAAAAAAGCAATTTGATTTAATTTTGAATTGCTACAAACCAAGAGAATTGGCGTATTCGCAATAGATTTTTTGTTTTTAAGAAAGTTTTTTAAACCAACGGTATTTTTGGTTTTTTTGAAGGCGAAAATAAAAAGTGCGCCACAAAAATTGCCGTTGCCAAAATTCCTAAAATCCAATGCAAATAGCTAATAAAAGCACGAAAATTTTCACCAGAAGCGTAATAAAGCAAATAGCCGCTGGTAATTAAAATCACAAAAATTCCTGCCAAAACTATTCCTGACTTGCGGCGGTTTTTTTTGACTTGCCAATTGAACGAAATATGGGTTGAAAGCAGCATTCCAAAGACAATTAAAAATCCATAAGAAGCCGCGCCGTGAAGTCGCAAAGACCAAGTGCTTAAAAAACGAAATGGCGAATTAGGTTCAATTGCAAAGTTGAAAATTAGCCAAACTAAGCCGCTAAAAAGCAGAATAAAAATTGTTAAGTGGCAGAAAAATCTCTGAATTAAGGTGAGTTTCATTTTTGGATTTAATTTAAAAAACTAACTTGATTTGTTGAAGAAACCAACATTGCTTGCGCCCCAAATTGCTGTAAAATTTCTGCCGAATCTTCTTTTTTGATGGCAACAATTTTTGTCAAAGCGTCAGAAATGGCGCAAGATTCGCAAGAAACTGAAACGCTTTCATTGTCATATTCTAAAGCGCCCAAACCTGGTTGAAAAATTGGATAAATTGTTTTTTTACCAATTTTTTGACAAGAAAAATAGCCTGAAGTTGTGGCTAAAGAGCGATTACAAATTTCGGTTTTGCAGATTATTTCGCCTGGTTTTTTAGGATTTCTGATTCCAATTTTTTGCGGCAATTTTCCTACGCGCAAATCGCCCCCAGCGTTGATTATGTAGTTTAAAACACCGTGATTTTCTAAAATTTTAGCCGCCGCGTCAACCGCGTAGCCTTTGGCAATTCCGCCTAAATCGATTTGTAAATTTTGTTTAAATTTTACTTGGTAATTTTCGCCAAGTTCAATATGGGCAAAAGAAGAATTTTTTTGGCTGCGATGCAAACTAACGTCAAAAATTCCATCACTAATTTTGAATAATTTTTGAGCCAAAATTAAAACTTCAAACAAACGCCGCTCAACGCCAACACTTTGTTTGTGGGCTTCGCGATTAAGTTTAGAAACCTCACTTTTTTCGTTGAAAAAACTCATTAAGTTGTGAATTTTAGCAATCTCGTCAAAAGCTTTTTCAACCGCCAAATAGGCGACAGAATTTTTGCTAAAAACTTTTATTTCAACAAAAGTTCCAAGTAGAGGCTTACAACGAATTTGCGAAGGTTTTTCAATCATTTTTGCGCCAAAATTTCTAAAGTGGTTAAAACGCGCTTCACGCCATCAGAAACGTGGCGGCACGACAAAGTAGCGCCGCTAATATTTTTGATGTCAGAATCGAGTTTAAAATTATCCGCAACGCTTTTACCAACAAATTGCTCGCGCCATTTTTCGTCGCGAATTTCATATCCGTAAGATTCGTTGTAACTCATTATTTCAATTCCTTTTATAGTGCCGTCTTGGTTGATTCCAATTGCGTAAGTAATGAATTCGTGTTTGCCCAAAACTTCGTCAACAATAAAAGTTCCGCAACCTTCAACATTCCACATTTTGATTTCAGAATTTCTAAAATTTACGCCGCTTATTTTCTCAATTGATTTGGCTTGTTCTTTAGAAACGCTGACAAAATTTTTGGTTATTTTTTTGTTGCCAAAAATTGCTTGAGCGGCTTGTTGTTCGTTAAAATAAACTGTGGCAAAAGCACTTTGCGAAACAATCGTGCTTGCAACAATTGCAAGGCCTGGAAGTAAATTCCATTTGATTGAAGACATATTTTAAAAATTTAATTAGTTTGAAAAGGAATGCCAATTATCAGGCGAATACCGTCGTAATTAGCGTGGTCGCCGTAAATTTTGTCGCCAACGTAATTTTGTTTTTCATCACTGGTTAAGGCTTTGGCAGAAACTTGTTTTAAAACTGACAAAGTAGCGAAGAAATTTTTGCCACCATAATGAATTGCGGGTCCTGTAAAGTTGACAATTTGGGTATGTTTAGAACGGGCAATTTTATGACCATCAAAATCGTTGTGCAAACGATGTTCCCAACCAAAAGACCAATTAGAAAAAAAGCGATAAGATGCGCCAAATAAAAAATCTAAGTGAGTTTCTTTTGACCAGCCCGAGCTAAAATCTGTATCGCCTGCTTGCGAACCAAAAACTGCGCCTTGTCGCTCTTTTTCATATTCTAAATTGATGTTCGAAGCCAAAACCAAGCGATCGTCAAGAAAGTTTTTGTGAATGATTATTTTGTTTTCTAAGCCAATTTCTTGAGATCCATAGCTTGGTTGCACATAAAACGCTAAACCAAAAGAGTCTTTGTAAGGACTTAAAATTCGGTAAATAAATTCTGTCGAAATTCCGCGATAAAGCAAAGCGCGATAAGACTCGTTTGGATTATGTTGTGCTGGAATTTTGTTAGAAGTTGTTTTGCCGCGTGCGTCATTATTTTTGGCGGCGATATAGTCATAATTTAGATAAAAAGCTGCCTGAAAGTCGTTAGTTACGCCATATTCAAACTCACTTTGTATTTCAAAATTGTTATATATTCCGTGGGCTTGACCGCGTTGGTAATTTACTTTTTGTTCAAATTCGTAAGTGCCTTTCGGATTTAAGTCGGTGGTATAAATAAAGCCAAATGGCGGCTCACCAGCTTTTGCGCCAAATGAAATAAAAGCTAAAACGCAGAAAATGAAGATTTGGAACGGTTTCTTAAACAAGTTTTGTACCATTTTTTGTCTTTGCGAGAAAGTTTTTTTTGAGAAAAGTTAAGCAAAAATAACTTGTGATAATAAAAATCAGTCAAAAGTAAATTTCAAGATTTTTGATAAAGATTTTCACTTCAGCTAAAAAACCCTCTAAAATCGAGCTCGCAAGCAGGTTTTTAATAAGTTGACAGTTAGTTTTGCCTTTTTACTTTGCTCGAGCATTTTTCGCCTTTTTGGATGGCTCGCTTCCTCGCCTTCTTGTCTTTAAAAAAATTCTCTTAAAAAAATTTAAATTTACCAAATGACCAACTTCAGAAACGTTGCCATTATTGCTCACGTTGACCACGGCAAAACCACAATGATCGATGCAATGTTACATCAAAGCGGCACTTTTCGTGCCAACCAACAAGTTGAAAATCGCGTGATGGATTCAAACGATCTTGAAAAAGAGCGTGGCATTACAATTTTAGCCAAATGCACTTCGCTGATGTGGAAAGATCAAAAGATTAACGTAATTGACACGCCCGGTCACGCCGATTTTGGTGGAGAAGTTGAGCGCGTGCTTTCAATGGCTGATAGTACTTTGCTTTTAGTTGATTCTGCCGAAGGCGTGATGCCGCAAACCAAATTTGTGCTTTCAAAAGCTTTGGCTCTTGGATTAAGACCAATTGTAATTATCAATAAAATTGATCGCGGCGACGCTCGTCCCGATGAAGTTTTAAATGAAATTTTTGATCTTTTTGTTTCGCTAAATGCCAATGAGTTGCAACTCGATTTTCCAGTTCTTTATGCCGTGGGTCGTGATGGTTGGTGCGTGCGCGATATGGATAAAGACGAGCGTAAAGATTTATCTCCGCTTTTTGATTTAATTCTAGAACACGTAAATCCGCCAAAATTTGATGAAAATGCCCCGTTCAAAATGTTGGCAACTTTGCTTGATCGCAGCCCTTATTTTGGTCGCATGTTGACTGGCAGAATTTATTCAGGAAAAGCCAAAAATTTGATGAGTTTTAAAGCGATTAATTTGAATGGCGAAGTTGTTGAACAAGGTCGTCTAACCAAGCTCCACGTGTTTCGCGGCGTTGAAAAAGTTCCGGTTGAAGAAGCTATTGCGGGCGACATTGTTTCGATTGCAGGTTTAGAAAAAGCCTCGGTTGCCGATACGCTTTGCGAGCTTTCAGTTTTAGAACCAATCAAATCAACGCCAATTGATCCGCCAACAATGGCAATCACCATCGGCGTAAATGATTCTCCGCTTGCTGGAACCGAAGGTTCAAAAGTTACTTCGCGCATGATTCGCGACCGTTTATTTGCCGAAAACGAAACTAACGTAGCAATTAAAGTGAAAGAATCTGAATCAAAAGACGCTTTTGAAGTTGGCGGAAGAGGCGAATTGCAGCTTGGAGTTTTAATTGAAAACATGCGTCGTGAAGGTTTCGAGCTTTCAGTTTCAAGACCTCGCGTGCTTTTCAAAAAAGATGTTAATGGCGCTATTTTGGAACCAGTTGAAGAAGTTGTTATTGACGTTGACGACGCCTTTAGCGGCGTGGTTGTTGAAAAAGTTTCTTCGCGCAAAGGCGAAATGATTGAAATGAAACCATCAACTGGCGGTAAAACTCGCTTGGTGTTTTATGTTCCATCGCGCGGTCTTATTGGCTATCAAAGCGAATTTTTAACCGATACCAAAGGTTCGGGGGTTTTGAACAGAATTTTTCACGCTTACGTTCCTTATAAAGGCGAAATTTCTTTTAAGAAAAATGGCGCGCTAATTGCTACCGATCCGGGTGAAGCAGTTGCTTATGCGCTTTGGAACCTTCAAGAGCGCGGAACAATGTTTATCAAGCCACAACAAAAAGTTTATTCTGGCATGGTGATTGGCGAAAACTCAAAACAAGGCGATTTAGAAGTGAATGTTTTGAAAGGAAAACAACTTTCTAACGTTAGAGCTTCGGGAACTGACGAAGCAATTCGCCTAATTCCGCCTCGTGAATTAACGCTTGAAGACATGATTACTTATGTTGGCGAAGATGAATTGGTTGAAGTCACTCCAAAATCTTTGCGTTTGCGTAAGAAATTTTTGGATTCAAACGATCGCAAACGTTTGGGAAGAAGCAAAGAAGCTAAATTCGACTTTGTTCAAGATTAAAAAATCACCTCATTCAAACTAAGTTTGAATTTGATTAAGCGTATCTAAGGACAAAAAAGATTTAGAAACGGTTTCTTAAATAAATTCAGGCTTTGGCAGGTTTTGTCGGGCTTTGATTCGAATTTAAAATTATTCATGCGTCCATCAAAAAGAGCTTTCGATCAAATTCGCCAAGTTTCAATTCAAACTAACGTTAACGCTTACGCCGAAGGCTCTTGTTTGATAAAATTTGGTAATACTCACGTTTTATGTACCGCGTCAATTGACGAAAAAGTGCCGCACTTTTTGCGCGGCAAAGGTTTGGGCTGGATTAGCGCAGAATATAACATGCTGGCGCGTTCAACCCACCAAAGAAATAGTCGCGATCCAATGAAACCAAACGGGCGATCAATTGAAATTCAACGGCTAATTGGTCGCAGTTTGCGCTCGGTAATTGATGTTAGAAAATTGGGTGAACGTCAAATAATTATTGATTGCGATGTTTTGCAAGCCGACGGCGGAACACGTTGTGCCGCAATAACTGGCGGTTATGTTGCTTTGGCAATTGCAGTAAAAAAAATCATCAACCAAAGAATTATTAACCAAAATCCGCTAATTGGAAAAGTTTGTGCCATTTCTTGCGGAATTTTTAACGGCAATATTGTGGCAGATTTAGACTATGCCGAAGACAGCAAATGCGAAGTCGATAGCAATTTTGTGCTTAACCAAAATTTTGACTTAATTGAAATTCAAGGAACCGCCGAAAACGGCGCCATGAGCTTTGCCAATATTTCGCAAATGTATGAATTATCAAAAACGGCTGCCAAAGAGATTTTTAAGCTTCAACAAAATGCAATTGCAAATGCATGTGGAGAATTAGTCGAAAATTAGAAAACAAAATTTTTAGAAGCGTTTCTAAGCCAGAAACTAGCTTTAAATGCTTTTCTGCTTTGGTTTCTCCAACTCCTAAAGAAGCGGTTGATTTCTTTTTGCAAAATCACGAATTGATTAACCAGCAACAAAAATCAGAAGAAGGTGTTAGCAATTTGGCGCAAAGATATTTTTCTAATCTCGTTGGCAAACCCCAAAATAAACAAGATAATCTTGGTCTTTATTTAAGATGTTTGGATAAATTTTATAAAACCAACGCCGAATCAATTTTTTTTCAGGGAATAGAAAAAAGTAGTTTTAAAAGTGACAAAGAAAGAGCAGATTTTTTGTGTTTTTTAAGCAATATGACCGCCAATATTTCAGGCTATACAAGGCAATTTGAGGATAATTGCATTGAAATTAACACCAGAATAAAAAATAAAAACGGATTAGAAGAATCTTTGCCAAGATTACTTCCGCACGTTGACGATCTTTTTGCCGATGACAAGCCTCTAAAATTTTTAACCTTTCTTGGAATTGAGGCACCTTACAAAAATTACAGAACCTATATTCTCAATCACAAAAACGTGGTGGAAAAATTATCAAAAAAATCAAAAACCGTTTTGCAAGAGCCAATTTTTCAAGATTTTTTTGAGAACTACAAACCTCAACCAATATTGATTGATCTTGGAAAAGGTAATTACGACATCAATTTTTCAACTGAAAAAAAAGACCAGCCTTTGCGCGTTAATCTCAATAAAATCAACGATAAAAGTCTTACAAAAGATGATATTAATGCGGCAATAAGTGATATTGAGCGCGCAATTTTAGATATTTACCGCCAAAACAAACTAACCCAATATTACATTGGAGACATGGATGTTTTATGTTTCAAAAACCAGCTTCATGGCAGAGATCAAGTTGGTGTTTCTGAAGAATATTTATCATCTACGCGTCGTTTATTAAGTCTTGCTTATACTACAAAACCCTCGTCCAGCATCGTTCCAAAAGCTATTGCCAGCCTTAAAAATAATTTTGATAAACAATTTAATTATGATCGAAGCTAAAAAAAATCTAACCAATCTAACCAAAGAAGAATTTAGCCAAGCCATTGCCAAGTTGGGCGAAAAGCCATTTCGCGCTGCTCAAATTTGGAATTGGATTTATGCTCGCGGCGCAAAATCATTTGAAGAAATGAGCAATATTTCGAAAGAAACGCGCCAAATTTTGGCGCAAAATTTTTCTCTCGATCGCCCGCAAATTTCGCAAGACATAACCGCGCTTGACGGAACGCGCAAATTTTTGGCTAAATTTTCAGATTGTCGCGAAGTTGAGGTGGTTTTTATTCCCGAAGAAACTCGCGCCACGCTTTGTATTTCGTCGCAAGTTGGCTGCACTTTGGCCTGTAAATTTTGTTATACTGGAACCCAAACTTTGGTAAGAAATTTAGAAGTTGGCGAAATTGTGGCGCAAGTTTTGCTTGCCAAAGACCTAATCAACGATTGGCAAAAGCTGACGCGCCGCATTACCAACATTGTTTTTATGGGAATGGGCGAGCCGTTTTTTAATTATGAAAACGTGGCGGCTGCGGTGAAAATTTTAAACGACGCTAACGGACTTGATCTGTCGACGCGCAAAATCACCATTTCGACTTCGGGTTTGGTGCCAGAAATTTTGCGCAGCGCCGAAGAACTAAGAACTCATTTGGCAATTTCGTTGCACGCAACCAACGACTCGCTTCGCAGCAAAATTATGGCGATTAACAAAAAATATCCGCTGAAAAGCTTGCTCGAGGCTTGCAAAATCTATAACGGCAAAAATCTTAACCAAAAAATCACTTTCGAATATGTGATGTTAAAAGACATAAATGACCAAGAAGTTCACGCCCGCGAGCTGGTTAATTTGATTAAAAAATTTAACTTAAACGCCAAAATAAATTTAATTCCTTTTAACTCGTGGCAAGGCTGCGAATATGAATGCTCGAGTATTGAACAGATTGTGAGATTTCAAAAAATTCTCAAAAATGCCCAACTAGTTGCGCCAATTAGAAAAACCCGTGGCAACGACGTTTTGGCGGCTTGTGGTCAATTAAAATCTGACTCAAAACGCGAAAAAACAAGGTAGTTTATTTTGCCAAAAAAAGCTTAAAAACCAGCCAAAACCAAGTCCAAATAAAGCTAGTTGCTGGCTAAAAAAGCCTTCGAGCTTAAAGCTAATTAAAATAATTTGACTTTGAAAAAAAAGTAAAAATTCTGCTTTGGATTTGTCAAATTCAAGGTGAATTGAAGCTGAACAATTCAATTAAAAACAATCAAACAAATTTATTTATGCGCCCAAATTATCAAGAAACGGAAGTCAGTATCTCAGAAATGCAAAGCGATAGCCCCGAAGTTACTAATAACCAACAAACAAATAATATTCAAATGAGCAACGAAGATCTTTGTCGCGAATTGGCATCAAGATTTGACCGATACGTGGAAAATTCTAAACCCAGCAGTAGAAGAAAAACGTTGACCAATTTATTAGTTGGTACCCCCTTAAGTATTGGTCTTGCGGGGGCTGGTATTTTTTCTTCAATTGCATCATCGGGTTTTATGACTCCAATTGCAGCACCATTTGTTGTCGGAGGTTTAGCATATGGTGTTCGAGGAATTAGAGAAGCCTCAAGACCAGAATTGATGGATAAGAGGCTTGCCTATGAGAAGATATTCGATGACATAGAAAAAATTAACAGAGCTGAACTTACAAGCAGCAAATTGTTTATTCCGTATTTAAAAAGAAACCCCGCAATAGAAAAGATAAGATGTTTTGTTAGGATCGGTAAGGGAGAAGGAGGATTGGAAGATAGAGAAGAACTTGAAGAAAGTTTAAGATATAAACCATGGTTTATTGATAAATTGAAAGCTGGTTTGAGCAAACTTAATGAAAGTGAAAACAGCTCTACTCACTTAACAAGTCCATTGGAACCAAGAGAAATAAGGCTTACAGCCAGCGCATTGCGCAATAATTCTGCCAGTCAAAACATTCCTTCAACCACACCACAAAGCCAAAGCAGCACTTCGTTAAATCCAAATCAAAACCAACAAAATCAAAGAAGATAAAAAATCATTTTCTGTCGCGCTTCAAGTAATTCATTGGGCGCGACGGGTTTTTGTTTGTTGATTGAAGTTCAGCTAAAAAATTTTAAAAAATCAGACTTTGGGCAAAACTAGCGGCATCAAATTCTTGTAAATCTTCTAATTTTTCTCCAACGCCAATGGCATAAATTGGCTTGCCAAAAATTTGTGCTAAAGCCACCACAATTCCACCTTTCGCCGAGCCATCAAGCTTTGTAATAACTAATCCAGTAATACCAACAATTTGATTAAAAACTTCTAACTGATTTTTGGCATTTTGCCCAATTGTAGCGTCTAAAATTAACAGATTTTCGTGCGGTGCGCTGGCGTCAATTTTTTTTAAAACTGCGTTAATTTTTTTTAACTCGTCCATCAAATTTTGTTTGTTTTGCAATCGTCCGGCTGTGTCAATAAGCAATATGTCAAAGTTATTTTTGTCAGCAAAATCTAGGGCGCGATAAGCAACCGCCGCAGCGTCTTCGCCTTCTTTTAGTGGCAAAATAATTTCGCAACCAACTCTTTTTGCCCAAACTTCTAATTGTTGCGAAGCCGCAGCCCTAAAAGTATCGCAAGCGGCAATTAAAACTTTTTTATTCTGATTTTTTAAACTTTGCGCAACTTTTCCTAAAGTTGTGGTTTTGCCAGCGCCATTAACTCCGTTAAAAATTATTACTTGCGGTTTTTTGCTTTCGTCCAGATTTAAGGTGCTTTGGCAAGGTTTTAAAATTTTCTCGATTTCGCTGCTTAAAAAATTTTTGATTTGGTGTTCGTCAATATTTTTCTCAAATTTTTTTTTCTGCAATTCGGCAATTATTTTGCTGGCAAATTCGCTTCCCATGTCGCTTAAAATCAAGGTTTCTTCAAGCTCTTCGAGCGTTGAAAAATCAAGTTTTTTGTGAGTAAAAATTTGGGTAATTGCTGCCGAAATTTTGCTAGAACTGTTTTTTAGCTGATCGCCAATTTTGGCTTTTGAAAAAATTTTAAAAAAAGACATTTATTTTAAGTAATTTTGTGGATTTACGGCGTCGCGACCTTTTCTTAGCCCAAAATAAAGTTGAGGCGAAGCAACATTTCCGGTTGCGCCAACTGTGGCAATTTTTTCTTCTTTGGCAATTTTTTGACCGCGTTTCACAAAGGTTTTTTGCAAATGCGCATAAGCCGTAATCCAGCCGTTGGAATGTTTGATAATTACTAAATTTCCGTAGCCCTTTAATTCGTTACCAACATAAGCCACAGAACCGCTTTGCGAAGCTTTAACTTCGGCACCTTCTTTGGCTTTAATGTTGATTCCGTCATTGTAAAGACCTCCAGATTTAGGGCCAAATTTAGAAATTATGCTGCCGCGAATTGGCCAAGAAAATTGACCAGAAAAAAACTTATCCGAAATTTTGTCTGAAATTTTTTCAGATTCTTTTTTGGATAAATTTTCTTTGTTTGGCGACAAGTTATTTGGTTGCTCATTTTTATTTTCAGAATTTTTAGCCAATTCAGGTTTTATTGGTTCGATATTTTCAATTTTAGTAATTTTTATTTGTTGCCCCACCTTCACGCCGTAGGGCTCTTTTAATTCGTTAATTTCAATTAATTTATCAATTTTCATGTTGTAAATACGCGAAATTGCATAAAGAGTTTCGCCCGATTTTACTTCGTGATATTGAGGAATTTTTGGATTGGGAATTTTTAAAACGCTGCCGCCTTTTAAGATGTAAGGAGGTTTTAATCCGTTCAAAGAAATTAAATCTTGCTGACTAACTTGATATTTTTTTGCCACGTTGTGCAAATTATCGTTATTTTTCAGAACTATTTTGCTTTCAGGTTTAATTTCGTTGGCAGAAAAATTATCAGAAGAGCTTTTGAAAGATTTTTTTTTGCTTATTTGGCTGTTTTTAGAATAAAAATTTTTGCTTTTATTAAGCACCAAAGCAGGTTTTTGTGAGCAAGAAAAGCATAAAAAAATCATTAGAAATTTTATAACAAATTTCATTTTAAATAAGTTTTGGTAGTTAGACTCAAAAAAATTAGCCTTATAGTCGAATTTATTAAGTTTTAAATTGCTTACGCAACGAATAAATCGTTGCATTCGCAATAGATTTTGTTTTTTTTAAAAAATCGCAAAGCTTCAACTAAATTTGATCTAAATTAAACCCAAATCAGCAACTCAAAAGACTTTAATAAATGGATTTTTTTTCTTTTTTTAACCAAGCTTTCACGGTAGAAATTCAAATTTTTTTTGTCTCGTTTTTTGCCTTAATTTTTGGCAGCTTTGCAAGTTTAATTAGCCACCGTGCTTTCACCAAAGAGGCTATTGTTTTTGGTCGTTCTAAATGTTTGTTTTGCGGGACAAAGTTAAAGATTAAAAATTTAGTTCCACTTTTTTCTTGGATTTTTCAAAAAGGCAAATGCAGCAATTGTTGTGCAAAAATTTCTCTGCGTTATCCGCTAATTGAATTAAGTTTTT